>NZ_SRLW01000417.1:0-6878 GCF_006518215.1 Myxococcus sp. AB025B | reverse complement strand
CCATGGCCCCCAGGATGAGCCCCACCGCGATGGCGGACGAGCCGATGTCGTGCGCCCGCATCTCACGCTGACGGATGGCCGAGTGCAGCGCGAGCGTGGTGTTGATCCACGCGTCGGTGAGCTGCTCCGCCAGGTGCAGGCGCTGGTTGCGCAGCGCCGCGTTCTGCAGCCGCTCGCACGTGTCACCCTGGAGGATGTGGCTTGCGTAGTTCTTGAAGCCCTCGGCCGCGCGCAGGAGCAACGGCTGTGTGGCGGCGCCGTGACGCTTCAAGAGGGCGTCCAGGTGGGTGAGCCGTTGCCCGAGCGTCGCCGCGGCAGCGGGCACCTCCTGGGGGCTGTGCTCACAAGCGAACAGGCCCTGACGGGCGGCCACCTCCACGGCCCAGGCGGCCTGATGGACGGCTTCCTCCTTGATGACTCCGCCGAGCTGCTCCTCACGGACCTCCGTCAGCAGGGACGTCATCCGGACGATGGCCACCCCCGAGAAGGCAGCCGCGCCCAGCAGCGCGGCGGTCATGAGTGCGTGGGAGATGAGCAGTCGGTGAGCGAGTCGCATGAGGCCGATTCATACGCATGTGAGGGCGCGCTTGTTCCGGAAGTCTCACTACCGAGCTGACGAGCGTCGCGCAGCAATTTCGAGCGGGTGTTCCCTCGTGAATCTTCCTGTCGGTTCCGACAGACAGGTGTCGGCCGACAGGTGACGACGAAGCGTCGGCCTCGGCCGACAGTTGAATCAGCATTCAGAGGGGAGAGGCCGTCGGCACGGTCCATGTAGATGGCCCGGGCATCATGGTCGAGACTCCTACGCTCAAGACGCCCCGTGGATGGACCGCAGGTCCGAAGCGGTTGTGGACGGACTGGAAGCAGATGGTGTCACGCCGGACGCTCCCGGGTGACGCGAGCGCCGCACTGACAGTGGCGTGTGTCGCGCTTCCTTTGAATCTGGCGCTGGCGGTGGCCTCGGGGCTACCTCCCGAGGTCGGCCTCATCAGCGGCGCCGTCGCCGGTGTCGTCGCGGCGATGCTCGGCGGAGGCCGGCTCCAGGTGACGGGCCCCGAGGCCGCGCTCGTGCCCACCGTGCTGCTCATCTCCATGAAGCACGGCGTGGCGGGCGTCATCGTGGCCACGCTGGCGTGCGGCGCGCTCCAGGTGGTGCTCGGCCTGTTCCGCGCGGGCAGGCTCGCGCAGTTCATGCCCTCCGAGGTCACCCGTGGCTTCACCGCGGGCATCGGGTTGTTGCTGCTCGACGGTCAGCTTCCCCGGCTGCTCGGCGCGGTGACGCAGGGCCCGTCCTCCGCGCGCGCGCTGGTGCTCCCCTCCAACTGGTCCACCTGGTCCGTGCACGGCGCCTCCGTGGTGGTGGGCGTGCTGGTGGTGGCCTGCATGCTCCTCATGCCCAGGCTGCACCGCTCCATTCCCGCGGTGCTGGTGGGGCTGGTGGTCGCCACCGCGGCGTCCAGCCTGGGGGTGCTCTCCGAGGGCCTGGCGCGCGTCGGCGCGCTGCCCACGGGCCTGCCCATGCCGGTGATGCCGTCCTTCGCGGGGCTGGACTTCCAGGCGCTCGTGCCGGACATCCTGGCGCTGACGGTGCTGGCGTCGTTGGGCTCGCTCCTGTCCGCGCGGGCGCTGGACCAATTGCCCGGGCTGGAGAACCACCGGACGGACGGAGACCAGGAGCTGGTGGCGCAGGGCTTCGCCAACGCGACGTCGGCGATGTTCGGCGGCATGCCGGTGATGGGCGCCATCGTGCGCTCGTCCGTGTCCGTCCAGGCGGGGGGCCGCACACGCGCCGCCTCCGTGCTGCACGCGGTGATGCTGCTGGGCGCCTGCATCCTGGCCGGCTCGCTCGTCGCGCTGATTCCGATGGCCGCGCTCGCCGCCATCCTGCTCGTCGTCGCCACGCGGCTGTTGGACTTGCGCGGGCTGCGCGCGCTGATGCGGCAGAACGCGGGCAAGGGGGCGGTGTCCGTCGCGACCGCGCTGCTCATCGCCACGGTGGGCTTCCTGCCGGGCCTGGTCGCGGGCGTGCTGCTGTCGCTGGCGTGGGGCTTCTTCTCGCGGCCCAGGGCCCATGTGCGCAGCCTGCTGCTGCGCCCCGATGGCCGCCCGCTCTTCCGCCCGCTCGGCGCCGAGGGGCAGGACACCTACGCGCGGCCTCCGGTGCAGCTGCTGCGCGTGCGCGGCGACCTGGATGTGCGCTCCTGCGCCAACGTGAGCGCGGCGCTGCAGGCTCCGCCCTGGCCGGACTTCCTGGTGCTGGACCTCTCCGAGGTGAAGTTCATGGACGCGGCGGGGCTTCGCACCCTGCGCGAGCTGTCCGATGCGCTGGCCGTCCGCAGGGGCCGGGTGCTGGTGGCGGGCGCGCGCAACGGCGTCGCCAAGATGATGGAGACGGACGGGACGTGGTCGGACACGAGTCCGCACTCGATGATGGCGACGATGGAGGACGTGCTGGAGCACATCCAACAGGAGAGCACCCAGCAGGCCCCCGCGAAGGTGACGAACACCTCGGGGGCACCGCAGCCCACCTGAGCCGCGGCGCCACCTGCCCCATCCAGGTGGCGCCCCCCTCCCCACAGCGCGCGTCAGCGGTTCATGCTAAAGACTCATCCAATTCAGGATAGTCGGCTTTAGCAGTCATCGCTGAATTCTCTACCCACGCGCGAACGAGGGTGTCGCGCGGGAGGCTCCATGCCCTGTGTCCGAGAGGTGCGGCTCTCGTTGTTGCTGTGCGTGGTGCTGGTGGCGGGCGCGGCGCGGGCCCAGTCACCGAGCACCTTCGTGAACTGGGAGCACCCCCACGTCCACCCGCTGGAGCTGACGCCGGACGGCACGCGCCTGCTCGCGGTGAACACGGCGGACAACCGGCTCATGGTGTTCTCCGTGACGGGCGGGACGCCGGTGCTCACGGCCTCCATCCCGGTGGGCCTGGACCCCGTGTCCGTGCGCGCCCGGAGCAACACCGAGGCGTGGGTCGTCAACCACGTCTCCGACAGCGTCAGCATCGTGGACCTCACCACGCTCAACGTCAGGGCCACCCTCCCCACGGATGACGAGCCCGCGGACGTCATCTTCGCCGGCTCACCGCAACGCGCGTTCATCTCCTGCTCGCAGGTGAACCGCGTGATGGTGCTGGACCCGACCAACCCTCTCGCCACGCCCACGCGGCTCGCGCTGCAAGGTGAAGAGCCTCGGGCGCTCGCCACCAACGCGGCGGGCACCCACGTCTATGTCGCCTTCTTCGAGTCCGGCAATCGCAGCACGGTGCTCGGCGGTGGCAACGCGATGGGCGGCGGCGGCTTCCCACCCAACGTGGTGAGCAGCGGGCTGGGCCCCTACGGCGGCGTCAACCCGCCCCCCAACGCCGGCAATGCGTTCAACCCGCCCAGGCGCAGCGGCACGCCCACGCCTCCTCCCGTGGCGCTCATCGTGAAGAAGAACGCCAGCGGCCAGTGGATGGACGACAACAGCCGTGACTGGACGAGCGTCGTCTCGGGAAGCAACGCGTCCGCGTCCGGACGGCGCCCGGGCTGGGATCTGCCGGACCGGGACGTGGCCATCATCAACGCGTCCACGCTGGCCGTCACGTACGCCAGCGGGGCGATGAACCTGAACATGGCGCTGGCGGTCCACCCGGGCGGCCACGTCGTCGTGGTGGGCACGGACGCGGTGAACGAGGTCCGCTTCGAGCCCAACCTCAAGGGCCGCTTCCTGCGCGTGCTCGCCGCCGCGTTCGACCCGACCAATCCCTCCGTTGTCTCCCGCTTCGACCTCAACCCGCACCTGACGTACACCACGGGCACGGTGCCCCTGGCGACGCGGCGGCTCGCGCTGGGAGACCCGCGAGGGCTCGCCTGGAACACGGACGGCAGCCGCGTCTACATCACCGGCATGGGCTCCAACAACGTCGCCGTCATGGACGACGCGGGCGGAAGAATCACCCAGGTGACGGTGGGCGAGGGCCCCACGGGCGTGGTGCTCTCCGGGACGCGGCTCTACGTGCTCAACAAGTTCGCCGCGAGCATCTCCCTGGTGGACACCACCTCGAACGTCGAGGTCGCGCGGGTGCCGTTCTTCGACCCCTCCCCCGGCGCCATCAAGGTCGGCCGCAGGCACCTCTATGACACGCACACGGGCTCGGGACTGGGGCACGTGTCGTGCGCGTCGTGTCACATCGACGGCCGGCTCGACCGGCTCGCGTGGGACTTGGGAGACCCCGCCGGCGAGCTGAAGGCCGTCACCGGGCAGAACCTGGGCATGGGCATCCCCGGGCTCACCTCGAACTTCCAGCCGTGGCACGCGATGAAGGGCCCGATGACGACGCAGACGCTCCAGGACCTCATCGGCAAGGAGCCGTTGCACTGGCGCGGAGACCGCGCGGGCATCGAGGAGTTCAACGGCGCCTTCACCAGCCTCCAGGGGGACGACACCCAGCTCACCGTCATCGAGATGCAGCAGTTCGAGGACTTCCTCGCGACGCTCACCTTCCCGCCCAATCCCTTCCGGAACCTCGACAACTCGCTGCCCACGAGCCTGCCTTTGCCCGGACACTTCACCACGGGGCGCTTCGGCGCCGCCGGGCAGCCGCTGCCCAACGGGAACGCGGTCAACGGCCTGCGCATCTACCGGCCGCCGCGCCTGCTGGACTCGGGCGTCTTCGCCTGCTCGACGTGCCACACCCTGCCCACGGGCCTGGGCGCGGATGTGCGGTGGAACGGGAGCCAGTTCCTGCCCGTCAACGCGGGCCCCAACGGCGAGCGTCACACGGGGCTCGTCTCCGTGGATGGCTTCACCAACGTGACGATGAAGATCTCACAACTGCGAAACCTCTACGAGAAGGTGGGCATGGAGTTCACCCAGACGTCGAACCTGGCGGGCTTCGGCTTCTCGCATGACGGCAGCGTGGACTCGATTGCCCGCTTCATCACCGAGCCGGTGTTCACCCTCCAGAGCGACCAGGAGGTCGCGGACATGGTGGCGTTCATGCTCGCGTTCTCGGGCTCGGACCTGCCCAAGGGCTCCACGACGACGGTGGCGGAGCCGCCCGGGCCGGACAGCAAGGACACACACGCGGCGGTGGGCAGGCAGGTGACGCTGACCACGGCGAGCCCCACGCCCGCGCAGACGAGCACCCTGGCCTCGTTCCAGGCCCTCGCCGACAGCGGCAAGGTGGGCCTGGTGGCGAAGGGCAACCAGGGCGGCATCGCTCGCGGCGCGACCTATGTGGGCGGGGGTCTGTTCCAGGCCGACCGCGCGGCGGAGACCGTCACCGCCGCACAGCTCCAGACGATGGCGCTGCCCGGCAACGAGCTGACGTTCACGGTGGTGCCCAAGGGCTCGGAGGTGCGCATCGGCATCGACCGGGACCTGGACGGCGTCTTCGACCGCGATGAGCTGGACCGGGGGACCCGGCCCGATGACCCGCTGAGCCGATAGCGGTTACAGGGACTCGGCCGCCCCCGGAGGACACGAGATTGACGCCGGCACGGACCAGGGCTGCTCCAGGCCGGTGTCATCCGTGGCGGGGAAGAACACGCGGCCGCCCGGGCGCACGAAGGGCTCGGGCCCCAGTCCGAGCACCACCGGGACGGTGACCTTCGCGAGCTGCCCCGTCGTCGCCGTCGTGCCTCGCGTGAACCAGGGCCTGTTGGTCGTGGAGGCCGACCGATCCAATCGCAGCGTGCCCGCGGCCGTGCCATTCGTCTTCCAGACCTCGTCGTTCGGCCCGTCCCGGAGCACGAACAAGCCCTGGTCCCCTGCCCGCCCCACCTGCTGGATGCTCACGGCTCCTGCATCCAACGGATGGAGGGAGGTGGTTTCCGCCTGGGTGCCACCTCCCGGCGCGGCGAGCGTGAAGTAGAGCGCCCCCTGGACGCCGGTGAGTCCGTCCAGGTGGGTGCGGTGCAGACTTTCACGGCCCCAGGGTGCGTGCGGCGGGAAGCCCCGCCCGCGCCGGGTACCGAGGACTACGCCTCCGCGTAGGTCTCGATGAAGTCGTCGATGACCTTGACGATGTGGGTCGAGAAGTCGAGGAAGTCCTCCTCGGTGTCGGAGAGGCTGAAGGCCTCGTCATGGCTGTAGGCGACGACGGCCAGCTCGCCTTCCGGGGAGCGGGCGCGCGGGTTGAAGCACCAGAAGTTCTCCACCGAGTCGTCATCGCGGCGCTGGAAGAACAGGGCCTGGTTGATGGCGTCCGCGACCTCGGAGTCCTCGCCATTCACGGCGTCCGACGGGTCCGGCGCGGCGGCGCGCAGCAGTCCCGGCTCCTCCATCCCGATGAGCTCCTGCCCGCCGTACTCCACCTTGAAGGTGTCGAGCGTGGTGATGAAGCGCACGTAGCTGGGGGGCAGCTTCAGCTTGTACTTCGCCTCCAGACCCGCCACCGCCGCGGCGTCCACCGGCGCGGAGAACTCCACGGACATACCCTCCTTCGTCTCCACGAAGGACCTCAACCGCTCCACCGCCTGCGTCACCGCGCTCTCGTTCGACTGCGTCGACATGCTTGCTCCGACCACGAGCCAGGAAGATGCCTGGTGCGCGGACGCTAGCCGCCGCCTCCAGCCATGTCATGCGGAGCGAAGCCTCCCGCAGCTCACCAGCTCGACGGTCCGCCACCCGCTCCATCGGAATTCAAGAATCCATGAGATATCGGTCTCGCGGCTCGGTCCACGGGGCTTCGGAGAGGCCCCAGGGCCACGGCAGAGAAGCCGCAGTGGAGGGGGAAGCCGTCGCGCTGACGGAGGAGCGCAGGGGGTCGTGTCCCTATAAGTGTGTAGATGGCGAGGAGGGACGAGCGGGAAAGAGGGAAGCTCCTCGGTGAAACCAACCGAACCGGTCTCCTCCTGACAGAGGAGCCGAGGAGTTCCCCGACGTGGACG
>NZ_SRLW01000416.1:0-6882 GCF_006518215.1 Myxococcus sp. AB025B | reverse complement strand
CCCCGGCCCCGCCGAAGGTGGCCGCGGCGGTGCCGGCCAAGGCGGTGGTGCCGAAGAAGGCGCCTCCTCCGCCCCCCAAGAAGCAGCCCGTCAAGCCCGCGCCCAAGAACGGCAAGCGCCGCTAGACGGGCACGAAGGCGACAGAGTTCCGCAGGGGAATATGGCCAGTGACGGGGGATTGCATTATCCCTCGGCACTCCTATGCGCACCTTCC
Organism: Myxococcus sp. AB025B; assembly: GCF_006518215.1. Classification (NCBI taxonomy): domain Bacteria; kingdom Pseudomonadati; phylum Myxococcota; class Myxococcia; order Myxococcales; family Myxococcaceae; genus Myxococcus; species Myxococcus sp. AB025B. Next base: position 6,668 of record NZ_SRLW01000416.1, on the reverse strand, counting down.
GCCGCGGCCTGACCGCGTTCGCACTCGTCGCCGGCCTCACGGGCTGCTCCCACTCCCCCACCCCCAGCGTCGCGCCGCGCGTGCTGGAGAGCGCCGCGGAGAAGGCGCGCTCCGGCACGGACGAGGCGCGCACGCTCGCCTTCGCCGGCTTCCACGCGTACCTGATGGAAGGCGACGCGGCGGCGGCGCAGCAGCGCTTCGACGCGGCCGTGGCGAAGGACCCGGCGGACCCCTACGCCCTCATCGGCCAGCACCTGCTCGCGCGCCGCGCGGGGCGGCCGGACCGGGCGCTCGTCGCCGCGCTGGAGGTGGTGACGCGCGCGCCCACGCACCCGCTGGCGCTCATCGGCGCGCGCTACGCGCTGGACACCGTGGGCACCGCGCCGCCCCTGGATGAGGCCATCCTCCAGGCTTCGCAGAAGGCGCTCGCGGCGGGCGCGGCGGGCGAGACGGCGTACCTGCTGCGCGGCGCCCAGCTGTCGGTCGCGGTGACCCGCGGAGATTCGAAGACGCGCGACGCGGTGCTGCGGGAGCTGGGCGGCGTGTCCGAGGCGACGCTCGTGGGGCCCTTCTCCGCCTTCCATGTCCTGTCGTGGGACGAGGCATGGCCCACCGGCCAGGGCGGCTCGCTCACGGGCCCGTTCACCGGCGCCTTCGGGGCGCTCCCCCCGCGCAAGCTGCTGGCGCCGGACGGCCGGCTGGATTTGGGCGGCGAGCCGGGCGAGGGCGACGTGTACCTCATGGCCTTCGACGCGGAGGTGCCGCAAGGGGCGACCTACGTGGCGCGCTCGGTGAGCGCCGCGTCGCACCAGGTGGTGGTGGACGGCACGCTGGTGCTGGAGCGCGCCGCGTGGACGCAGGCCACCTCCACCGTCACCAGCCGCGCCGTGAAGCTGTCGGCGGGCAAGCACCGCATCATCGTCCGTCAGCTCAAGGGCGGCACCTCCGGCGTGCTGTCGTTCTCGCTGCTGCGCGAGGACGGCCAGCCCGCCAACGTGCGCTTCACCGCGGCCACCGGACCGGCGCCCGCGACGTGGGGCAGCGCCCCCTCGCTGGCCGACGCGAAGGGCGTGTACCCCACCGCGAAGTCCATCAAGGACGCGCTCTCGGGCGAGGCGGGGGAGCTGCTCTCCACGTTCCTCGCGGCGCGTGACGGCCTGGCGCGCGACGCGGACGGCGCCCGGCGGCTGATGTCGGACGTGGACGCGACGACGCCCGCGCTGCTGGCCCTGCGCGCGGAGGTGGCCGCGGCGGACCGGACGGTGCCCTCCAAGGTGGCGCGCGGCCGGGCCACGAGGGATTTGGAAGCGCTCTTGTCCAAGGACCCCACCCACGTGGCCGCGCTGCTCCTGCGCGCGGACCTGTTCATGGACGACGGGCAGGCGGCGAGCGCGCTGGAGACCCTGAAGACGGCGAGCGAGGCGGTGCAGCCTCCGGGCTTCCCGCTGTTCCTGATGCGCGCGCGCGCGGCGCTCACGCTGGACGTGGACGCGCTGGCGGAGGAGTCGCTGGCCGCGGCGCTGCAGCTCCAGCCGCGGCTGTGTGAGGCGCTGGGGCTCCAGTACAACCTGGCGCGGCGGCGCGACGCGGTGGAGCGCTCCAACACGCTGGTGGAGGCACAGAAGGACTGCCCCGGCGTCGCGGCGCGGCGGGCGGACCACGCGCGCACGCGGGGGGACCTGGAGGCCGCCGCGCGCGAGTACGCGCAGCTGCTCGCCCGGGACCCGACGAGCGTGAGCGCGGGCACGTCGCTTTCGACCCTCTACGTGGGCCTGCGTCGCCATGACGACGCCATCGCCGTGCTGGAGAAGCTGGCGGTGACGTGGCCGCGCAACACGGAGCTGCTCAAGCGCATGGCGGACGTGCGCGAGTACTCGGGCAAGGGCGCGGAGGCGCTCGCGCTGCGCGAGAAGGCGCTGGCGCTCGCGGGGGACGATTTGTCGCTGCGCCGCGCGGTGGAGCGCGCGAAGACGGGCAAGGAGCTGCTGCAGGAGTTCGCCATCGACGGGCAGCAGGCGCTGCGCGCCTACGACGCGGAGCCCGTGACCGGCGGCGCGGCGGTGTTCGTCCTGGATGCCGCGGCGGTGCGCGTGTACCCGGACGGCAGCATCGTCAACCGCATCCACACCATCCAGAAGGCGCTGGAGCAGTCGGGCGTGCAGGAGATCGCGGAGGTCAACGTGCCCCGCGGCGCGCAGGTGCTGGCGCTGCGCACGCTCAAGGCGGACGGGCGCGTGCTCGAGCCGGAGAACATCGAGGGCAAGGACACGGTGAGCCTGCCCGGCGTGCAGGTGGGGGACAGCGTGCAGGTGGAGTACCTGCTGGCGGAGAGCCCGCGCGGCCCCGCGCAGCCGGGCTTCACCGCGTCCGCGTTCTACTTCCAGATCGCCAACCAGCCCAACGCGTGGACCACGTACACGGTGGCCGCGCCCAAGGGCACGGGCATGAAGGTGGACGCGCACGGGATGAAGGCGCCCCAGCCCACGGTGAAGGGAGACGAGGAGGTCTTCCACTACGAGGCGCGCCGCGTGCCGCCGTTCATCCCCGAGCCGGACGCGCCGCCCTCCGGCAACGAGTACCTGCCCTTCGTCATGGTGGGCGCGGGCGCCACGGGCAACGACAGCCTGGCGCGCATCTACGGCGACGCGTTCCAGGAGCGCTGGGCGCGCACCGCGGAGGTCGTCCGCTTCACCCGCGAGGCCACCCAGGGCAAGGAGGGCCTGGAGGCGGTGAAGGCGCTGCACGCGGCGGTGATGCAGCGCTTCTCCGGACGGGACAACGGGCTGGGCCAGTCCGCGGCGTCCACGGTGGCGCAGGACCGGGGCAGCCGGCTGACGGTGCTCAAGGCGGGCCTGGAGGAGCTGGGCATCCCCTCGCGCGTGGCGGCGGTGCGCACCTTCAACGTGGACCCGGCCGAGTACCTGTTCCCCAACGACAGCCTGCTGCCCTACGCCGCCCTGCGCGTGGAGGTGCCGGGGAGCGAGCCGGTGTGGGTGGACACGTCGGTGCGCTACGGGCCCTTCGGTGAGCTGCCGGAGTTCGCCATGGGCGAGCTGACGGCGTACCTCTTGCCGGAGCCGGGCAGGAAGCTGGAGGTGGTGAAGACGCCCGCGACCAAGCAGTCCACGGGCAAGCAGGTGCGCCTGACGCTCTCGCTCGACGCCGACGGGAAGCTGACCGGCAAGGGCGAGGAGACGTACACGGGCTTCGAGGCGGCGCAGCTGGCGGAGGCCTTCAACCAGCTGTCGGCGGAGAGCCGCAACCAGGCGCTCCAGGGCGCGGTGGCGCGCTACTTCGGCGGCGCGGCGCTCTCCAGCGTCACGCTGGACCACCAGGACCAGGTGGGCGCGCCCTTCGTGCTGCGCTACGAGTTCACCGTGCCGCGCTTCGGACGGCTGGAGGGTGGCAACCGCATGGCGCTGGGGCCCCTCACCTTCCCCGCGCAGCTGGGCCGCCGCTACGTGCAGCTGAGCAGCCGCCGCACGCCGCTCTACATCGACAACACCGAGGCCAGCAGCACGCAGGTGACGCTGTCCTTGCCCCCGGGCTGGAAGCTGCCCGACCCGCAGCCCCCCATCGACGTGAAGAACCCCTTCGGCCAGTTCACCCGCACGGAGAAGCAGGAGGGCGCCACGCTCACCATCACCGAGTCGCTGCGGCTGCCCCGCGCGCGCGTCGCGCCCCGCCAGTACGAGCAGTTCGCCGGCTTCACCGGGGACGTGGACCTCATCCAGACGCGGGAGATGTTCCTGGTGAAGCAGTAGCCCGCCCGCCTGTCCGCCCGCTCTCCCAGCGAGACGGGTCGACCCCCGAGGGGCTCCCGGGTTGAATACGGGCGCCCCTCACGCGTCCATGGGGCGTGAGGTGCCCCTTGCACGGGGCGCTGGATTCTCAACCTGGAGACGACGTCATGAGTCCTCGAAGCTGGCTCTGGATGGTGGCCCTGCTGTCGGCCCCGGTGGTTCAGGCGCAGACGACGCCAGTGCCCGCCGCGGACCCCTCGTATGACGGCCGCGAGTACGGCGAAGGCGAGTTCGACGAAGACTCCGACGAGGAGATTGCCCCCATGGCGCCCCAGCCTCCTCCGGCGCTGCCCACCGAGCAGCCCTCGCGCAGGCCCTATGCCGGCGCCGTGTGGGCCTCCGGGCACTGGTACTGGGACGGCGACGAGTGGCGCTTCAACCCGGGCACGTGGCTGGCCCCCATGGATGGCTACCAGTTCGTGAACGGCTACTGGGAGGAGGACCGGGGCGCCTGGTACTGGGTCTCCGGCGGCTGGGCGCGGCGGGGCACCACCGAGGTGGAGATTCCCATCGCCGTGTCCTCCGAGGCCCTCACCGTGCAGCAGGCGCCTCCCGCGCCGCGCCAGGAGGTCCGTCCGGCCGCGCCCTCCGCCAACCTCACCTGGGAGCCCGGCTACTGGTACTGGTCCGGCCACAACTGGGACTGGGTGGATGGCACGTGGGCCGCTCCACCGCGCGCGGGCCTGGTCTTCGTGTCGCCCCGCTGGGTGCAGCGCGGCCTGACCTGGCACTTCGTCAGCGGAGGCTGGGCGCCGCGCGGCTCGCTGCACGTCACCGTGCCCGTCTTCCGCCACGCCCGCGTCTCCGTGCGCTGGGGCCACCCCAACTACTTCGCGCACACGTGGTACCGCGCGCCGGCCGTCCGCTACTACTACCACCGCCCGTGGCGCGCCTCCGGCCACTACTACCGGCATGACCGCGTCTGGCGCTCGCCGACCTACTACCACCGCGCCTCGCCGGGCCACGGCCGCCCTGGCTACCACCGCCGCGACGACTCGTGGCGCGGCCGCGATGACCGCTGGAAGAGCCACCACCGCGGGCCCGAGCGCCACGAGCGCTGGCGCGCCCCCAGCCACCGCTCCTCGCCCCGCGGCCACGAGGCCACGCCCGTCCGCGGCGGCGACCGCCACCGCGGCGGACGCGGCGGCGGGTGGGGAGACGGCGACCGTCGGCGCTGAAGCCCTGGCGCGGGGCCCGCCTTCCCGGGAGCCCCACCCCCAGCGTTCACCCCTCGACAGGGGCGCCGTTCAGATTCGCGAAAATCAAGATTAAACAGCAAAACCCAGGTGCCTCATCCCCCTCCTTCAGGAGTGCACCATGACACCTGGGTCCTGTCGTTTCGCGGTGTTGCTGTCCTTGTTCCTCGTGGCCCCGGCCTGCGCGCCGGAGCCCGCGTCGGGAGAGTCTCCGCCCCCGGAGGGCCTGGAGACCTCCAGCGCGGCCATCACCCTGCCGCCGTCGTACACGGACGCGCAGGTGACGGCCGTCGCCCGGCCCACGGCGCTGGCCTTCACGCCGGATGGGCGGCTGCTCATCACCACGCAGACGGGGCAGCTGCGGGTGTTCAGCGGGGGCGTGCTGCTGCCGACGCCGGCGTTGAACCTCTCCGCGGTGCTGTGCACCAACTCGGAGCGCGGCCTGTTGGGCGTGGCGGTGGACCCGGACTTCGCCACCACCGGGCACATCTTCCTCTATTACACGTTCAACAAGTTCAACACGTGCACGACGAACATCGCCAACGTGGCGGTGAACCGCGTGTCGCGCTTCACGCTGCCGAGCACGAACGTGGTGAGCCCGTCGAGCGAGGTGGTGCTGCTCGACAACATCCCGTCCCCGGGCGGCAATCACAACGGCGGTGACTTGCACTTCGGCCCGGACGGGCTGCTCTACATCAGCGTGGGCGACGGCGGCTGTCAGCTCGGGGACCCGAGCCGCTGCGGGGGACAGAACACCACGGCGCGCAGGCTGGACGTGCTGCTCGGGAAGATGCTGCGCATCCGCAAGGATGGCACCGTGCCCACGGACAACCCCTGGTACGCGGTGTCGGGCAGCCGGCGCTGTGGCAATCCCGCGGGGGTGCCGACGGGCACGGGGCCGTGCCAGGAGAACTACGCCACGGGCCTGCGCAACCCGTTCCGCTTCGCCTTCCAGCCGGGCACCAGCACGTTCTTCATCAACGACGTGGGCCAGAGCGTGTGGGAGGAGATTGACGAGGGCATCAAGGGCGCGGACTACGGCTGGAACACGCGCGAGGGGCACTGCGCGAACAACTCCACCACCAACTGCGGCGCGCCTCCGGTGGGGATGACGAACCCCATCTTCGATTACAAGCGTGGCACCAACCCCACGGGCTCGCCGTTCCAGAACTGCAACTCCATCACGGGAGGGGCCTTCGCGCCGCCGGGAGCGTGGGCGAACGCGGACGACAACGCGTACTTCTTCAGTGATTACATCTGCGGGAAGGTGTTCAAGCTGGTGCGCGGCGCGGGCGGCGCGGTGACGGTGGACGCGTTCGCCACGGGCCTGGGCTCCGGCTCCGCGGTGACGCTGCGCTTCGGCCCGTCGGGCACGCGCCAGGCGCTCTACTACACGACGTACGCCGGAGGCGGAGAGGTGCGCCGCATCGAGTTCACCGGCACGCGCACCGCGACGCCGTAGCGGGAGCTCGACAGGCGGGGCCCCGGACGTGACGCGCTGACGTCCGTCCGGGGTGTCCGCTGTCCTCGCCCGCTCCAGCGGGTCAGTGGACCTCAGTAGTAACAGAGGAAGTCGGGCCCGCAGGAGCCCGGACGCCCATTGCAGACACAGTGCCTGTCCTCCGAACACTCCTGCATCTCGCACACCGGGTCACCACCACCGCCACCC
>NZ_SRLW01000415.1:0-6885 GCF_006518215.1 Myxococcus sp. AB025B | reverse complement strand
GTGGGAGCCCACCACCGGCCCCACCCTCGGAGAGAAGTCGAAGCACCCTATTCACCGAGGAGGTCAACATGGCGGAAGGAACGTGGGGCAACTGCAAGGGTTGTCGCTACTTCGCCAGCGACAAGCCCAACCCCAGTGACAACGAGACGCAGCGCTGCATGCAGGCGAGTCTGCGGAAGTTCGACCTGAAGGTCTCCGGCGCGAGCGGTTGCAACGCGTACGAGGCCAGGGCCGGGGTTGGCTCGCAGCCGCACCAGGAACCCGCTCAACCGGCGCACTGACGCCCGTCCCGCGGGAACCCGTCGAGCCTTCGTGGAGCACCTGACTCCACGAAGCAAGACGGCCCTCGGGAATCCCCACCGCGTCGAGCCCTCGCGCCTTGCGTGCGCGGATGCAGGCACCGCGGCTCCACCCCACCTCAGGATGAGGGCGCGTCACCCACGCGGGGACGGTCCGGCTCGCAGACACAGTCCACGCAGCCGTGGGTGCAGCACGTCCCGCACAGCTCGATGAGCCTGCGGCCCAGGGCCTGCCGGGCGCGGTGCAGGCGCACGGCGGCGTTGTTGGCGGTGAGCCCCTCTTCCCCCGCGAAGGTGGAGACGGGCGTGCCCTCCAGGTCCACGCGGCGGATGGCCTGGGCGTACTCGGGCTTGAGGGTGTCGGCGAGCCCCGCCACGCACGCGCACACGGAGGACTCGAGCGCGGCGGTGTCCTCGGTGGAGCGAGGCGCCTCGGCCTGCTCGAGGGCCAGGGCCTGCGACTCACGGCGCGCGCGGCGGTGGCGGTCCACCAGCACGTTGCGCAGGAGGCGGTAGAACCAGGCCACCGCGCTCTCCTCGTCGCGCAGGGCCTCGCCCTTCTCCAGGCCCTTCACCAGGGCGAGCTGGAGGACCTCCTCCGCCTCCTCGGGGCTGCCGACACGCGGGGCGAGGAAGGCGAGAAAGCGCCTTCGCTGGGCCACGAGGGTTTCGAGGACGCGTTCATCCAGGCTCATGCGCCCTTCAGCCTACCGCCTCTCGCACGGGCACCTCGTCCTCGGTGACGGCGCGAGGCTGACGGAAATAGATGCGCTCCATCAGCCGGCGCTGGTGGACGAGCGGCTTGTCGTAGCGGTCCAGCCGCATGCCCTTGTGGCTGTAGGGCGTGTCCGCGACGGTGGGGATGAAGCGCGCGTCGTCGACAATCTCCCAGCGGGTGAGCTCGCGCGCCACCTTCGCCGCCACGGGCAGGAAGGGGGTGAGCCACGGGTGCACGCAGCGCAGGAAGGAGAAGACATGCAGGCGCGTGCGCCTGGCCGTCTCCGGCACGAAGAAGATGTTGGCGCGGGTGATGAACGGCCGCTTCTGCCCCGTGGGGGACACCCAGCTCACGACGTACTCGCTCTGCACGGGGTCGAAGCGCGTCACCCAGTCATTGTGGAAGAAGTCGCCGCTGCGCACGCCGAGCAGCTTCATCAGGAGCGCGGGGCGCTGGGGGGCGCGGTAGTGGACCTCGGTGTGGTCGTCGTGGTTCGTCGCGTCGAAATCGACCTGGCCCGCGTGCGGGTCGTCCCAGCCCAGGCGGGTGTGCACGTAGGGCGTGTGCTCGTCCTCGCTGAAGTTGTCGAGCGAGACATGCAGCGGCGCCTCGAAGGGCACCGAGAAGCTGCCGCCGAAGACGTAGCCGTGGTTCAGGGGCAGCTCGGGCAGGGCCGAGCGCGGCGTCTCCCGGTGGGCCAGCCACAGGTAGCCGTGGTGCTCCACGACCTGGAAGCTCTTCACATCGCAGTGCTTGAGCTCGGGTTGGCTGGGATTGGAGCCCCGGCCCTGCGAGTCGAAGCGCCAGCCGTGGTACGGGCACTGGAGCCGGCCGTCCGGGCGCACCGTGCCCTTGGACAGGGGCGCGAAGCGGTGGGGACAGGTGTCCGCGAGCGCCGCGGGGCTCCCCTTCTCGTCCCGGAACAGCGCGTAGGCGCGACCGGCCACCTCCACGCGCACGGGCTCTCGACGAAGGGACTGGGAAGGGAGCACGGGGTGGAAGTGACGAAGGACGTCAGGCAGTGGCTCCATACTTTCCAAGTATAGCTGGCCACTCAGGACAGGGGAGGAAGGCGCTCCAGCAGTCTTTCCAGGTCTGGCTGGAGCTCATCCGGCGTTTCACGGGCGAGCTCCTCCACGGGGTGAGTGCCCCAGGTGACACCGTAGGTGCGCAGGCCGGCGGCCTTGCCGGCGCGGAGGTCCAGCGAGGTGTCCCCGACCATCCACAGGCCCTGCGTGCCGAGCGCGGCGAGGGCGCGGTGGAGGACGTCTGGCGCGGGCTTGTGGGGGAAGTCGTCGGTGCCCTGGACGTGGTGGAGGACGTCACCCAGGCCCATGGCGTCGACGAAGCGGCGGGCCATGGGGCTCTTCTTGGTGGTGGCGACGGCCAGCAGGTAGCCGCGCTCGCGCAGGGTGTGGAGGAGCTCGAGGACGCCGGGGTACGGGCGGGAGTTCTTGTGGAAGTTCAGCGGGTAGTGCTCGCGGTAGGAGGCGCACAGCGCGGGCACGTGCTGGGGCGCGAACTCCGCGTACATGATGTCGAGCGGCAGGCCGATGAGGGCGCGCACCTGCGCGTGGGTGGGTGCCTGGAGGCCATTCGCGGGGAAGGCGTACAGGAAGCTGTCGATGATGTCCGGCAGCGAGTCCACCAGCGTGCCGTCGAGGTCGAAGAGGATTCCACGGGAGTCAGCGCGGCTCATGCGCTCCTGCATACGTGGTTCGGGGGCAGGGGGCACGTGTTTGGAGCCGTGGAGGATGGGCACCCGAGCCTGTGAGCGCACAGGTGCCCGGAGAGGGACCGTCACCCTCGCGCCGGGTCACGCGAGGGTGGCGGGACTGTGTGGGTTACGGGGTGAAGAGGACGGCGGTGTTGAAGAAGACCCCGCTGCTATCGACGAACATGCCTCCGGCGATGAGGACCTTTCCGGAAGGCAGCAGGATGGGACGGCCGCCACCTCTGGGCGAAGGCATGCTCACGGTGTAGCTGGTGATGCCCGTCGCGGGGTCGAACAGCTCACACGTCGCGCTGGTGCCTCCGTGCCCCCCCGTGTGCATCAAGCGCCCCGAGGGGAGCATGACCAGATACGACCAGACCCGGCTGTGAATCCAGGACCCCGCGCTCCGCTGGACGTTGAGCGCGGGGTCATACTCCGCCAGCGAGGGGTCACCGAACATCAGCACACGCCCCGAGGGCAACAAGAAGGCTCGTGTCCAATTGGTTCCCGTCAGCCCCGTGGCGAACGACCACGAATCGGTGACGGCATCGTAGATCTCCGCGGCCCCTCCGTTCCCGCCCACCAGCACCTTGCCCGAGGGCAGCAGCAGCGCGAAGTGATTGAACCGGGTCGCGGCATTCATGCTCGTGACAGGGGTCCACGCGTTCGTCTCCGGGTCATAGAGTTCAGGGATGCGACCGCCACCGGTCGCCCCTCCCACCCCACCGATGACCAACACCTTGCCCGAGGGCAACAACGTGGCCGTGTGCGACTCGCGCTCGAACGTCATCGAGGGCCCAGCCGTCCAGGTGTTCGTCTGAGGATCGTAGATGTCGACCTCTCGCGTCGGCACGTTGCCGCTCGTTTGGGTTAGGCCGCCCACCACCAGGACCTTGCCCGAGGAAAGCAGCGTCAGCGAGTGATTGATGCGGCCCCGGCGCATGTTGCCCGCCGCGGTCCACGTCCCAGTCTCCGGCGTGTAGAGTTCGGCCGACGTCAGCGCTCCCGAACCGTTGTATCCACCGACCGCCAGCACCTTGCCGGACGGCAGCAGAATGGCATCGTGACGGTTGCGCGCCACGAGCATGCTCCCCGTCGCATCCCACTTCGCGGCGGAGCCGCTGCCACAGTTCGTCCCGTTCACCACGCTCACGTTGAACGTGTGTGACGCGGAGAAGCCGCGAGCATTCGTGACGGTGGCCGTCACCGTCGGCGCGCTGCCCTGCGCGACACAGGCCGGCGCCGTCCAGCGCACCTCGCTGGAGGTGAAGCCGCTCGTCGCCGTGCCCAGCGTGCCGACGCTCGCCGCCCAGCCGAAACCGAGCGCCCCGCCATCTCCATCCTCCGCCAGCACCCGCAGCGTCACCGACTCACCGCCCGCCACCGTGGTCGCGGACTGGTACGCCTGCACGATGCGCGGCGGGATGCTCGGACCGGTGCCAGGACCCACGCAGACGCGCAGCGTGCCCTGCGTCCGTCCACCGTGCGCGTCCGACACCGTCACGTTGAGCGCGCAGTTGCCACACGGGTCACCCGCCGGCACGGCGCTCGGCGTGAAGGTCGCGGCGGCGGACGTCGCCTGCGTCCACGCCCCCGCGCACGACGTGGACCACTGGTAGCTCAGCGCATCCCCATCCGCGTCCACCGCATCCACGGTGACAGTGGTCCCCTGCCCCACCGGCACGGGAGAACGGGTGACCGTGATTCCACGCACCGTGGGCGCCATGTTGAAGGACACCGTCACGTTCGCGCTGCCCATCCCCGCCCCGCCATCCGTCGACAGCGTCCGCACATCGATGCGCAGGCTCGTCGCCGCGCCACGCGAGTCGGTCACCGTGAGCGTCAGCGCGAACTCACCCGCCGCCTGCGGCGCGGTCCACGTGGTGGTCGCCGTCCCCGTCGTGGTGAAGGAACCGCCCGTCGCGCTCCACGCATACGAAATCGTGTCCTGGGTGTCCTTGTCATGCGCCGTGGCGCGAAGGACGATGCTCCCCCCCGGCATCACCACGCTCGCCGACGCGATGAGCGAGTCGATGCACGGCACCGTGTTCTCGAACGGGGTACCACTGGAGAGCGACTGGAGCGTGATCGCCACCACCGCCGTCTCGCCCGCGACGATGGTGACCCCCTCCGCCACGCCGCGATAGCGCAGCGCGCCCTGTGCATCGAACGCCTCCGCCGTGAAGGTCCGCGCGCTGCCCACGGGCACCTGGTGGAACGTGCCGCGCCACGCCCCGGCCTCCTGCGTCAACACCACCGTCGACGCGGGCACCCCCGTGGCCGTCAGTGTCACCGTGACACGAGTGACGTCCTCTCCCGCGAGCGCGTCGGACACCGCGCTCATGAACTCCACGGAGCCCGTCTGCTCCTGCTCAACGGAGGAGCCACAGCCCCAGACGGTGAACACCATCGCGATGACCCAACACAACTGACTCCAGCGCTGCCTGGCTTGCATCCTCATTCGGGCGTTCCTTTCCAGCACGAGCAGGAAACGGCCTCGCCCTCCGACGAAGGAGGTGGATGCAAGGTGAGCGAAGGGTCGCGGGCCGTGGGGAAACGCTCACACGCGCCTTGAAGGGACCAGCGAGTGCGAGCCCGCGAAGTAGACCATTCCCTCGCGCCCGGGAAACACCCTCACTTCAAACAAACAATGGATGTCAACCCAGACCCTCGCGTGACGAGGATGGACCCATGGGAGCGGACGGCCTCGCCCTGGAGTCGCCTTGACCCGAACGATTGGCCAGCACGCCCATCGGGGCGTCGCTCACAGCGCCTCCTTCACGGGCCACTCGGAGGTCACCTTCCACAGCTGTGCCGAGTCATCGCAGGCCGTCCTGGAGAGGACGGAGATGTTGTTCTCCTTGCTGTCATTGAGGACGCCCAGGGACTGCGCATCACCCTGCGCCTGGGTGGTCAGCCGATAGAGGCCGTTGGGCTCCGGAACATCCGCGGTCTTGACGAGCAGGGGGCGATGGTCGGCGGTGCTGGCCAGGGACAGGTCGGCCCCACGCCACTGGGTCGTCAACCGGTAGTAGCCGTTGGCCTCCGGCGTCAGTGAGCTCCGTCGACCTGGCGAGGACGGGCACGTTGCCGTCCTTGCCATCCCCGAGGATGTCCAGCGACATGCCCTCGCCCTGCCACAGGGTCGTCAGCCAGATGAGGACGTTCGAGAACTCGATGCCCTTCAGCATCGCCATGTCGCGGCCTGGCTGCCCCAGCCAGACATTGCCAGCATGGTACCGAGCCGCATCCGGCGCGTCGGGATAAGGCGGCGACAGCCACAGCGCCACCTTGCGAAGCTGCGCCACGGGGCGCGCCGAGATGAGCCGGACGACCTCCTTGAGCTACGCACCCAGGAGCACCAGGGCCTTGTCCGTCAGGGGCTTGTTCGCCGCTGACACCAGGCGGTCATCGATGCGAACCGTCCAGCCCTCGAGGGTCCGGGGCCGGTAGGTGGGAGCAGGGCTTGCCGCAGAGGCGACGCACGCGCATGCCAGAGCGACTGGGAGGAGCCATCTTGGAGAGCGCATGCCTCATCATACGCCGCGCGTGGCAGGCAGTCCCACCCCACCACGCTGGCCATGGAGGCATGTCAAATCCACCCCTTCAGACAGCCTCAGGGGCACTCACAGCCGGGCCTGCACGCGTAGTCGCGATAGCAGGTGTCGCCGCCACATGCGGCGGTGCAATCAGCCAACGTGATGAAGTTCCGGTCAACGGAATCACACCTCCACACCCTCGGGCAGATGGCCATCTGCGTAATGTCGCCCTCGGAGCGTAGAGCATCGCCAACCGGAGACTTGGCCAGGGGAGCCTGCTCGGGTTCGGACGTGTTGCCGCCGCAACCCACCATGGAGAGGGTGAGGCCCACGAAGACAGCGAACAGCGGAGAGAGGATTCGCATGGGTCGAACTCCTGGGTTGCGCGAGGACGTGCCAGCGGGAAGTTCCGCTGGCACGCCCAAGTCATTCCATCATCTCCTGACAACTCAATCCCTCATGTCCCCAGCGCGGTGTCCCCTTGCCAACCTGAGCCATCCCCTCATATGAAGCCAAGCGCATCTTGGAAGACTCGATGGCCGTGAAGGAGTTCGGAGAATCGCTCGACGAGAGGCCGCAGGCGCTCCTCCTTCATCATGGGAATGGCCTGGTAAT
>NZ_SRLW01000414.1:0-6912 GCF_006518215.1 Myxococcus sp. AB025B | reverse complement strand
GTTCCCCCCGCCCCCAGAATTCCAAGGTTCCGAGCGCCACATCCGCGCACCCAGGGACACCAGGGGCCCCTCGGCCCCCAGCATCCCCAAGGCTCTCGCCTACTTACACGTGAAGGACCACCGACACGTGCCCGACAGGCACTCGCGGCCGGACCCACAGGCCGCCCCTCGGCCCTTCTTGTTCTGGCACTTGCCCGAGTTCAACCCCCAGCCACAGTACTGGGTCGCACCACAGTGCGAGTCGCTGTCGCACAGGCAACTGCCCGTCGGATTCAGGTAACAGTCCGCGCTGCAACGGTCCGTCCTGCACTCCCTATCCGACTTGCACGTCTCCCCGTACCCCTTCGAGTCCGGCGTGAAACACCACCCCACCGCGTTCGCACACCCGCCACACGCCCCCGACTGGCACTGCCCATCCCGACTGCACGACACCCAGTCCGCCTTCTTCGGCACACAGTCGTTGTCCGCCGGATTCCCCGGCGTGTCCTTCTGGCAGTACCCCACCCCGCCACAATCCTCATCCCCGTTGCACACGCACCGGCCCTTGATGAGGCTGCACACCACCGACGAGCACTGCTCCGTCAGGCACTCGTCGTCGAACCGGCACTGCTCGTTCATGTCCTTGCTGTCCGGCGCGTAGTGCTTCCCACACACCGTCGGATACGCCGCCTCCCGGTCCTCCGGCTTCACCCACGCCGCCACCCCCGACGTGTCGATGTCGTTCGCCGGGTCCGCCATCCCCACCCGCGGCAACGACGCCCGCTCCCACATCCGGATGAACGTCTCCGACGAGCCCGTCAGCCCCGCCGTGTTCACCCCCAGGTTCCTCAGGTCCTTCACCATGTCCGGCAACAACCCCACGTGCGCCAGACCCGCCTCGTCGAACGCCGTCCCCAGCCGCCCAGGCCCCTGCAGTTCCTGCTGACGCGCCTGCGCGTCCGCCTCCGCCTGGAACCCCGCCGAGCACGCCCCGTTCTCTCCAAACCGCGGCCGCGTCTGCTGGATGAACCCGTTGAAGTCCGCGCCGAACGCCATGGGCACCTTCAACCCCTGCCGGCCGAACTCGTACGCCTGCGCGAACGAGCGCGTCGACCCCTGGCAGTTGTTCTCCACGCCGGACTTCGTATACGTCCGCGTCTCGTCATGCGCCGTGCGCAGGCCGAACATGCCGCCCGTGCGCCGCAACATCTGCACCACCCACGCCGGCGTCGTCTTCTCGTTCTCCGCCAGCTTCCCGTTCATCACCTCGCGGAAGTGCCCGTGGCTCACGTACAGCGGGTAGTACTTGTTCGTCTCCGCCACCGCGTACGCATCCTGGATGCCCTTCTCCGACAGGTGCGCCAGGTCGATGAGCATCCCCTTGTCCATCATCGCCTGCACCAGCGCCCGCCCCTCCCCCGTCAGGCCCTTCGTGTTCTTGCAGTTCCCATCCACGTCGAACCCCAGCGTCTTCCCGCCCACCGTCAGCCCACAGTCCGAGTCGATGTGACAGTTCTCCAGGAACTGTGCCGCCTGGAAGATGGCGTTGTGCGGCGCCGCGCCGCCGAACCGGTTGTCCAGTTGGTGCACCGGCTGCAACGTGCGCACCCCCAACCCGTGGAAGCGCTCCAGCTCCGCCCGCCAGTCCTTCGCGCCGAACAGCTTGCTCGTCTCGATGGACAGCACCATCGCCAGCTTCCCCTCGCCGATGATGCGCCGAGCGTCCGCCGGCGTCAGCGCCAGGTCCACCCAGTCCCGCGTCGCCGCGAAGTCGCGCGCCTTCTGCAGCTGCACCTCCACGTCCGTCATCTCGTCGCACGCCCGCGTGCGGTTCTGCGGCGGCAGCGCGTCACACAGGAAGCCGTTGCTCACCGCCGACACCACCACCAGCGACATGCCGCCCTGGTGCGCCTGGCGCAGCCACCCCTCCCACGACTGCTGGTGCGCAATCGTGTCCCAGCGCGGCCAATCGCTGTTCGGGTTGCGCCGCCCGTCGTGCAGGCCCGTGTCGCCCTGCGTGCCCTCAATCTTGCCCAGGAACTCCGAGCCCACCGCGCCCGCCACGCCGAACAGCTGCGACAACACCGGCACCCCGCGCAGGTCGATGTTGCTCGAGTTCGGACACAGGTTCAGCAGATGGCTCAAGTCCATCCGCACCCGCGCGTGGTCGCTCTCCGGCCACCCTCCGTCACACCGCGTGAGCGCGTCCGTCACCGTGCCGTGGAACCAACCGCCACCAAACGCCTCCTCGGCGAACATGTGGTGGTGCAGCTCCGCGAAGCCCGGCACGCCTGCCAGCCTCGCCGTCTTCTCTGTTTCAACCTCGGCGAGCGCCTGGGGGCTCTCGCCCTCCTCGACGGGCACGCAGGACAACGCGGACGCCATGACCAAGGTGGTACACCATCGCAGCAGACGCGGACGGGACATGGGGGACTCCCTTCAGGTGGAAATCTCCACTTAGCGACACCTCCCACCCTGACTTCAAGCCAGTCGGCGCCATGCCGTGACTGGCGCAACGCTGATGCACCGCGTCGCGGCTCAGGGCCCCGCGGGCTCCGCCACCACCGTGGGCGCGTAGACGGGCGGCACATACGCCGGAGGGACGTACGCGGTGGCGCGCTGGCGCAGCGCGGGGGAGGCGACGGCGAAGCCCTCGGGCAGCATTCGGAGGATTCGCTCCCGGCGATGACGGGAGCCATCCAGCCGACGCTCGAGCTCCGCGCGCTCCTCCTTCGTCTCCTGGTCCTGCGGTGCGGGCCGCGCGGCCAGCGTCGCCAGGCGCTCGGTCACCGCCTCCAGCTCCCGGTCGATGAGCACCGGCTGGATGTTGCGCGTCTCCTTGCGCTTGCGGCCCACGGCGTTGTTCTCAATCCACACCGGCAGCACCGCGACGTCGCCCAGCACCACCGGCGCCTTGGGGCTCGGACGCGTCAGGGAGACTCGCAGCAGCATGGAGTCTCGCTTGTCGCCCGCCACGCCCTTCTTCGGCTTGGGCGCGTGGAGATAGAAGCGGTCCTGGTTCGCCACCAGGTTGCCGAGCGAGAACGCGATGAGCCCTCGCCGTCCGTCCGCCGTGGTGTAGCCCTCCAGCGGCTGGAGCACGTGGGGATGATGCCCCACGACGGCCAGCGCCCCCGCGTCCAGCAGCGCCTGCCCCAGCTCGCGGTCGTCCGGGTGCGGGCTGTCCGCGTACTCGACGCCCCAATGCACCAGGACGATGAGCGCGTCACAGCGCGCCGAGAGCTCGCGCACCTTCTGCGTCACCTCGTCCGTCGTCAGGCCCCGGTGGAAGCGGTGCTGCGGGTAGGGCACGAAGGCCACGTGCGGCGCCTCGGCCTCCTTCGGGTTGCTGAAGCCGTTGAGCCAGCGCGTGAAGGACAGGAAGCCCACCTTCATGCCTCGCACGTCCATGAAGACGGGCTCCCACGCGGCGTCCCTCGTCGCGCCCGTCCCCGTGTGACGCAGGCCCACCGCATCCAGGTGCCGCAGCGTCTCCACCAGGCCCGTGGGGAGCTGGTCCCTGGCGTGGTTGTTCCCCGTGGACACCACCTTCACGCCCGCGCGCGCCATGGCGCGGGCCATGGAGGACGGCGCGTTGAAGAGCAGCTCGCGCGTCACCGCCTTCTTGTTGTCCGTGACGGGCGTCTCCAGGTTCAAGACGCCGATGTCCGCGGTGCGCAGCACGTCCGCGATGGGGCCGAAGACGTGGTCCCAGCCGTCGTTGTTCAGCGACGGCGCGGGCCCACCCTCGGGAGGCTCGGCGCCGTTGCGCGCGTGCAGCCGCGCCACCGTCTTCACCTCCCCATGCGGAATCACATCCCCGCCGAACACGAGCTCGACGTGGGTGGGCGCGGTGGCGAACAGCAAGGGGACCAACAACAAGACAGGCGCAGGCACGCCCGACAGCTTAGTCCAGGCCCACGGAATCCCCCTCACCCGTCGGCTCGACGCGGTGTTTCATCCCGCGTCTTCCTTGGAGGATGAGAGGAAGTCCGTTCCGACTCGGCGTGACGTCGCGAGCAGGCATCGAGGACCGCTCCGTCCCCGAGGCACATCGCTCACGCATCTCACAGAACCACATCACCGGCGCCAACCCATGTGAGTCCCTCAAGCCCTGCTCGCGCGAAGACCGAGGAGCAGAGCATCGTCCTCCCCCAACTCATCACCCGACCTTGCTGCCACACCACGCCGTGCTCGACCTGCGCACCACGACCCCAGCAACCACCCCTACCCCATCTGCTCCATCTCTTCGCCCTGGACAATTAGATCTACTCATTTGTCTCCTTGTGCTCAGTTCACCTCAACGCCTTCGGGTTCGTCCTAGCTAGCTGGCAGCAGTCGATCTATGGGTCATAAAGTTGGATTACAATCTGTAGATAGATTGTAATACGTCTTGAGACCCGTAAGCTTCTTCCAGCAGGACTGGAACCAGTACCTCGACTTATGCCTCGACAGAACTTGACGCAAGAGACCATCCCTCTCGCGGTGGACCGGGCGGTGATCGCGTTGGGGGCGAACATCGCTCGCGCCCGACTTCGTCGAGGCCTGAAGCAGGTAGACCTCGCGAAGAAGACAGGACTGGGCCTGGGCACCATCAGGCGCATCGAAGCGGGAAACATCTCCACAGCCATCAGCGCCTACTTCGTCGTCTTATGGGCCATGGGTCTCGAGCGTGAGATCGAGAACCTCGCATCCCCAGACCGTGACGAAGAGGGCAAGACACTCGAAGCCGCTCGCCAGCCTGAGCGAGCCACCTCATCAGGAGGCCTGGATGCAGACTTCTAAAGCCCACAACTGCTACGTCTACATTCAGCTCCCAGGCTCGCTCGACGTCGTCACCTGCGGGCTCTTCGTACAGAAGGACGGCGTCGGGCGCTTCGTCTACGGAAAGAGCTACCTGTCCAATCCGCTCGCCGTCGAACTGGATAAGTTCGACCTCCCCCTAGGCTCGACCCACTTCGAGACCGCGAAGCTCAGCGGTATCTTTGGCGCACTGAGAGATGCCTCTCCGGATGCGTGGGGGCGCACCGTCATCGAGCGTCAGCTCGGCCTCACGAACCTCACGGAGGTTGACTTCCTCCTGCACTCTCCCGAAGACCGGGCGGGAGCCTTGTCCTTTGGCGGCGCTACCACCCCACCCGCGCCCATCCACCAGTTCAACAAGGTCCTCCAACTGGACGTCCTCATGCGGGAAGCAGCCCGCATCGAGCAGGGCCTCGCGCCATCCACGCCCCAGTTGGACTCACTCATCCAGCCCGGCAGCTCCCTGGGCGGCGCGCGCCCCAAGAACGTCGTCGAAGACGACGAGGGCCTGTGGGTCGCCAAGTTCCCCTCGCGCAACGACCGTTGGAACAACGCCGTGGTCGAAGCGGGCATGCTGCGACTGGCCCAGGAATGCGGCCTGCGCGCCGCCTTCGGAAGAGTCCTCTGCGTCGCCGGGCAGGACATCCTGCTGGTGCGTCGCTTCGACCGGGAACGCGTGGACGGTGGCGGCTACTTGCGACACCGCATGGTCAGCGCGCTGACCGTCCTGCGTGCCGACGAGAACCCTCTGGACCGCTCGAAGTGGTCCTATCTCCTGCTCGCGGACGAGATGAAGCGGTGGGTCGCCCATCCAGATGAGGACCTGCGGGAGCTGTTCTCCCGCATGGTGTTCAACGCGCTCATCTCGAATGTCGATGACCATCCGCGCAACCACGCGCTCATCGCTCCCGGCACGGCGTGGAATCTCTCCCCCGCCTATGACCTCACTCCCGCCCCCCAGGCCAGCATCGAGCGAGACCTGGCCATGGAGGTCGGAAGCGCGAAGAACCGCCGCGCCAACCGCACCAACCTCCTCAGCGAGTGCGGCCGGTTCCGCTTGTCCCGTGACGAAGCGAGCCGACTCATCACCCAGATGAAGACCACCGTGTCCACGCGGTGGCGCGCCGTGGTGACGGAGTGTGGAGGCACGGAGGCCGACCTGAACGCCATCTCCCGCGCGTTCGACTACGAGGGCTTCGAGTTCACCCCCTGAGCCCCTCCAGCGCGCAGGCACCGTGCCCACGCGCCGGAAGTAGCGTCACCCGCTCAGTGCGGGCCCGAGTACACGATGGACCCGACGTAGGCGTGGTGCTTCGGGTGGCACTCGTCGCCGACGTCCTGGCGCTTCAGCGCTCCCGTGAAGACCTGGTCCGCCTGCCCGGCCCGCTTCACCGTCACCGAGTAGTGCACCGGCGTCGCCTCACTCGCCGCCGGGTGGAAGTTCGCCGCCTTCAGGCACACGTCGTACGTCCCCGCCGGCGGCATCGTCCCCTCGTACCAGGCCACGTTCTCCGGCCCCATCCCGCTCGCCACGTCCCCCTCGAACCGCCCCTGGTCCGTGCTCGGCCCAGGCCCCGGGTTCCCATACGAGACAATCTTCCCCGTCGGCGTCCTCACCACCAGGTCCGCGTCACCGTCGCGCCCCCACGTCGCCGTGAACCGCAGCGGCTCACCACCACCACCGCCCACGCACACCCCCGACGAGCACGTCTTCCCCGCCCCACAGACGTTGCCGCAGCAGCCGCAGTTGTTCGGGTCCGAGGACAAGTCCGTGCACACCTGGCCGCACTGGACCCTCGGCGACGGACAGCTCGGCGGATTGCACTGGAAGCCCCCCGGCGTGTTCACGCACTGCTCACCCGGCCCACAGTTGTCCGTCCCCAGCGCGCACTCGTCGATGTCCACACACGTGAAGCCATTGCCCGTGTAGCCCGGCCGGCACGTACACGTGTAGCTGCCCGGCGTGTTCGTGCAGTACGCGTTCGGCGAGCACTGCGCCGTGCCGTTGGTGCACTCGTTCACGTCGTGACACACGCTCGGCTGGCCCTGACACGTGTAGCCCGGCTCCACCTGGCACGTGGCGCCACAGCCATCGCCCGCCACCCGGCCTCCGTCATCACACTGCTCGCC
>NZ_SRLW01000413.1:0-6913 GCF_006518215.1 Myxococcus sp. AB025B | reverse complement strand
GGCTTCGGGGCAGCGGCCGGGGAGGGGGACGGGCGCGAGCTGGAACGAGGCATGGAACCGGGGCTTAACCCGCCTTGGTGGTGGCGTCCATTCGCTGCCTCAGCAGGTCCGGCCGGTCGGTCATGATGCCGCCGACCCCTTCTTCGATGAGGCGGGTCATCTCCGCCGCATCGTCCACCGTCCAGACGTTGACCCACTTGCCGCGCTCGGCGCACTCGCGCAGGAATTGCGCGTCCACCAGCCGCACCTCGCCGAAGTACAGCGGCATGTCGAGCACCGTGTAGCGCGGGTCCTCTGGCGGCGGCTCGCCGCTCCGCATCCCGATGACCAGCGCGGCCAGCGCTTCACGCGGATAGAAGTGACACGCGTCCGGAAGCCGCGCCGCGAGCCGCTCCCCCACGGCGTCCTGCTCGCTACCCAGGCAGACGCGGTCCACGGCGCCCTCGTCCTCGAGCAGCCGGGCGAGCAGCTCCTCCTGCCCGGGCACGTCCGGCTTGAGCTCGATGTTGAGGCGCAACTCCGGGAAGGCCCGCAGCACCTCTCTGAGTGTGGGGATGCGCACGCCCCGGCCCCGGAACGGGAACGTCTGGCCTTCATCCGGGGTGAAGCCATACCCCGCGTCCAATCGCTTCAGCTCGGAGAGCGTCAGCGCGGCCAGTTGTCCGATGCCATCCGTGCAGCGCTGCAATGTGTCGTCATGCGCCACGACGATTTCGCCGTCGCGCGTCACGTGCACATCCAATTCCAGCATGTCCGTGCGGAACCGTTCCACGGCCTGACGGAAGGCTTCCAACGTGTTCTCGGGCGCGAGCAGCGCGCCGCCGCGGTGCGAGATGTGCAGCGTGGGCCGCAGTCCTCGGAGAAAAGCGGGCGGGGCTCTCATGGGTTGTTCCCTGATTTCACGCGGGTGTCACCTGCGGGGGAGGGGGTTCCTTGCCGGCCCCCTCCGGGCGCCGGTATAAGGCCGACATCCTCGGACCGACCGGCGTCGACATCAACCCCTGGCGCCGCGACAAGAATGGAGAAACGAGAAATGCAACTGCGCAAGACGCTTGGCGCGGCGGCGCTGGTCGCCACGGCTGTACTGGCCTCCGTGGCGGGCTGCTCTGGTCGTGACGATGACGACAACGGTACGCCCGACTCCGGTCCTGGCTGCACGGGGGCATGTGGCGACGCGGGCCCCCCTGACGCGGGCCCTCCTGACGCGGGCCCGTCCTCGTGTCCGGCCCCGGTCAATGGCATGGGCCCCATCGGCGTGCTGCGCACCACCGCGGAGCGTGGCGACCGGGTCTCGCTGAACAACGTGGTGGTGACGGCGGTAAGCAACATCCAGAAGGGCAGCTCCGGTGACATCATCGCCCGCTTCTGGGTGGTGAGCCCGTGCTTCCCGAAGGAGGGCATCTACGTCGACAAGTACTACACCGACCACGAGACCACCGTCGCGGGCAAGTACGAGCCCGTGGTCGGCGACGTGCTGGACATCACGGGCCTGTACCGTGAGTTCCTCCCGGACGGGGACGACAACGTGCCCGCCGGCCGTGACGCGTACCGTCCGGTCATCAAGAACGACTTCCGCCTCAACGTGAGTGGCGCGACCGGGAAGATCGCCTTCAACAAGCGCGGCTCCGGCCAGGTGCTGGCGGACAACGAGGCGCCCGCGAACTTCGGCAACGCCGAGGGCGGCACCGCCCAGCCCAACCCCGAGTACGCCGGCTCGCGCGTCCACATCCCGGGCCCCATCACCATCACCAACGCCCGTCCCCCGGCCTTCCGTCAGTACCCGGATGATCCGACGAACGACAACTACCTGGGCTTCGAGGTGACCGGCGGCGTGCTGGTGGCGAACTACAAGACCTACCAGACCTGCGACCTGCGCGTGTCCGCGGATGATGGCGGCACGGTGACGTTCCCCAACGGCATCCGCGGCGTCTGGGAGACCTTCACCAACACCCCGTGCGTGGACGGCGGCACGACCACCACCGACGCCGGCACCCGCTTCACGTGCAACGACTACGGCGACGGCGTCATCCCCGGCACGGAGAACAAGTTCACCTACGTGCTGTACCCGATGAACTGCGACCCGGACATGGTCGGCACCGTCGCGGCGCCGTAGTTCCAGGCCCATCCCCCCGGGGATGATCCGCGCAGTCGCCGCCCCTCGCCCGTGCCGGGAGGGGCGGCTTCTTTTTGGACGGGCGCCCCAGGACGGTGTCCGCTACCGGTCGATGTGGGCCCCCGGCTCCCCCAACCCTTTGATTGTGGGTAAGCTCGGGAAAAGTCCAACCTGTCCCACCCTGTCAGACGCCTCGTTCCCTCCGTGAGCTCGCCCCAGACGGCCATCCCGTTCGGAAAGTACCTGCTGATCAAGCGGCTCGCCGTGGGTGGGATGGCGGAGCTGTTCCTGGCGCAGCGTCCGCCGGATCCGGAGCTCGTGGTCCTCAAGCGCATCCTCCCGTACCTGTCGGAGGAGCCGGAGTTCGTCCAGATGTTCCTGGACGAGGCGCGCATCGCCGCCCAGTTGCACCACCCCAACATCGTGCAGGTGCACGAGCTGGGGAAGGAGGGCGACAACATCTTCATCGCCATGGAGTTCGTGGAGGGCGTGGACCTCCGCCACGTGGTGCTGGAGGAGTTCAAGTTCGGGGCGACGGTGCCGTGCGGCGTGGCGGCGCGCATCTGCTCGCTGGTGGCGTCGGGGCTGGACTACGCGCACCAGAGCCGGGGCGTGGACGGCCGCCCGCTGGAGCTCATCCACCGGGACGTCAGCCCGCAGAACGTGATGATCGGCTACGACGGGCGCGTCAAGCTGGTCGACTTCGGCATCGCCAAGGCCGGCGCGTTCATGGAGCGCAGCAAGCC
This sequence comes from Myxococcus sp. AB025B, assembly GCF_006518215.1. Taxonomy (NCBI): domain Bacteria; kingdom Pseudomonadati; phylum Myxococcota; class Myxococcia; order Myxococcales; family Myxococcaceae; genus Myxococcus; species Myxococcus sp. AB025B. The sequence continues at coordinate 4,054 of NZ_SRLW01000413.1, read as the reverse complement.
GGGCGTCATCAAGGGCAAGTTCCTCTACCTGGCGCCGGAGCAGGTGTCGCAGGAGCGGTTGGATCACCGCGCGGACATCTTCGCGCTGGGGACCATGCTGTACGAAATCACCACCGGCAAGCAGCCCTTCTCCAAGCCGACGACGGAGGGAATCCTCTACGCCATCCGCTTCGAGGACCCGACGCCGCCGCACCTCTTGCGCCCGGACTATCCGCTGGAGCTGTCGCGCATCGTCATGCGGTGCCTGACGAAGGACCGCAACCTGCGCTACCCGCGCGCGTCGGTGGTGCACGCGGAGCTGGAGGCGTTCCTCGCGTCGGGCTCGCTGCAGCAGAGCCTGGACGTGGCCGACTACATCGCGCGGCTGATGGGCGAGGAGGAGGAGCGCACCATCCTCCACATCCCGGTGTCCAAGCCCGCGGGCCGCATGAACGCCACCGTCCCCATGGCGGGCAACCGGGTGCTGGATTCGTCCATGCCCCAGCGCCTGCCGCCGCTGGAGGTCACCGGGCCCACGCTGTCCTCCACCACGCCCATGGCGGAGCCGGCGCCTGCTTCCGTGCCCGGGCTCACCGCGCGCCCCACGCCGCGTCGCAACTCCGCGGACGGGCTGCCCGCCGCCAGCTACCGGGACGAGCCCGAGCCGGCCACGCAGATGGCGCGCCCGCGCGAGCTGCCGAGCGGCGCCCGGAGCGCGCCCCCCGTGGACGAGGACGTGGACTCGGAGATGTCCACCGCCGTGCGCACGGCGCCCACGGGGTACTCGGTGCTGTCGCAGCTTCGGGACGAGGAGGACGAGGACGCCGGTGACGGCGAGTCCACGATTCCCCAGCGCAGCCGGGGCCGCACGCCGCCTCCTCCCGCGCGGCGCTCCAGCACGCACTCGGAGGTGTCCTCCGCGCAGCCGCGAGGTCCCATCACCCCGGAGCCGCTCACCGCGCCGCCCACGCCCGCCAGGCGCGCGGCGTCGGGGCCGCTGCCGGTGGAGCCGCCGCCTCGCGCTGTCGCGCCGCTGGAGCCTCCTCCCTCGCCGCGCGCGGCGGCGCTCGCGGAAGGGCCCGTCCCCCGCACGCCCACGGACGCGCGCGCGCGTCGCCTGTCCTCCCCGCCGGTGGCCGCGCCGCCGCGCCGCTCGCCCACGCCGGTTCCGCGGGACCTGGAGGACGGCCCCGGCGACATGACGATGCCCATCCGCCGCCAGTCGGTGGTGGACGCGGAGGCCTCGGTGTCGCTCACCACGCCCATGCGGCGCTTGTCGCCCCTGGACGAGGAGGCCTCGCAGTCGGTGTCGCTGACGACGCCCATGCGGCGCATGTCCTCGGTGGACGTGGAGACGTCCGAGTCGGTGTCGCTGACGACGCCCATGCGGCGCATGTCCTCGGTGGAACTGGAGCCGTCGGTGTCCATCACCCCTGCGACGGTGAGCCACCGCGCCGCCTCCCGGCCGCTGATGCCCGCGGCGCGCGCCTCGGCCGTGGCCGTGGGGGACGACGACGACCACTTCCACACCGACTCCAGCATGTCGGGCGCGCTCACCAGCCCCACGGCCTCGCTGCGCGATGGCGAGGACGACGAGTCCACCATGGGGTACGGCGGTGGCTACGACTACTCCGACACGAGCGCGACCCCCGCGCGCACCGGCTCGCGAGGGCTGGTGCTGGTCGTCGTCGGCGGGCTGCTCCTGCTGGCGCTGCTGAGCCTGGTGTGCTGGGGCCTCTACACCCGGCTCAAGGGCCCCACGCCCCTGTCCATCCCGCCGCGGGACCTCTCCCAGAAGGCGCTCGAGGAGAAGCCGTCGGCCGTCACGGTGCCGGTGCGCTCCGCGAATCCCGCGCCCGTCGCCGCCGCCCCGGTGGTCACCGCGCATCCCGCCGCGGGCATCGCCCCCGCGCCCTCGACGCCCGAGGCGCCGGCCGCGACACCGGGCGTCGCCGCCGCGCCCGAGCTCCCCGCGAAGGTCGAGCCCGCACCGCCTGCGCTGGTGGAGGTCCGCTTCGAGGGCCCCCCCAAGACGGTCCTGCGCCAGGAGGGGGGCGAGCGGCTGCCCGTCAATCGGCTCGTCAGCCTGCCCCCGGGCCCCCTCCGGGTCGATTTTGACTGCCCCGGCCGGAGGACCGGACGGGGGACGAAATCCTACCTCATCGAGCAGGCGAACCCGGGTCCGCTCGTGCTCCCGGTGCCCTGCAAGCCGCGTCGCTAGTCGGGACGGGCGTTTGCCCGTATGGGCGGGCCTCCCCCAGGAGCGGACAAGTGGGACCGGGTGGGCTTGAGTGCCATTAAGTCGTTGGATTTCCTAGGTTTTCCGCTTGGCGAACGCATTGCGGATGTCAGACGGGGCCGTAGAATCCGGCGCTCCATGGCGCGCCTCAAGAAGCAGAAAAACATCGTGACGAAGAGGAGTTACACGGCCGGGCGGGTAGTGCGACAGCTTCCTGTCGCGCCGGAACCGAACCGGCTCTTGAAGGTCTGGAGACGCGTGCTCGAACGCCGCCTCCGCACGCGTCTGCGCGCGAAGGTGGCGGTGGAGGTCCACGACAACACGCACACGATGCTGACCTTCCAACGTCAGCGAGCGATGTGGCGGCTTCGGCTGCACCACATGTTCCTGGCGGCGCCCGATGACGTGGTGCAGGCGCTCGCCAGCTTCGTGCGCAAGGGGGACCCGGAGGCGAGCGCGTTGTTGGACCGCTACATCGAGCGCAACCGCAGCTACATCCGGCGGCTGTCCCCGGCGCAGATGCGCAAGCGCATCCGGCTGGAGCCGACGGGGCGGACGCACGACCTGGAGCGCATCTTCGACCGGCTCAACGAGCGGTACTTCGGCCGGCGCATCGACGCGGCCATCACCTACGGGCCGGCGCCCCGGGTGAAGGGGCCGCGCAAGAGCATCAAGATGGGCTCCTACTCGGCGGACTCGAAGGTCATCCGCATCCACCCGGCGTTGGACCAGCCGGTGGTGCCCCGCTACTTCGTGGAGTGGATCGTCTTCCACGAGATGCTCCACCACATCTACCGGACCCGGCGGGGTGAGGATGGGCGGCGGTGCATCCATCCGCCCGAGCTCATGGAGCACGAGAAGCGCTTCCATGACTATTCGCGGGCCCAGGCCTGGGAGCAGGAGAACCTGGACCTGCTGCTGCGCGCCCGCGTCTCACCGGAGTGAGGCGCGGGGCCTCCCCGGGGCTTCAGGGGAGGATGAGTCCGCCTGGACTGCGCCGCTCCTGAGAGGGGGCGGCCTCGGCGGACGTGGTGGGCTCCCGGGCTCCGGGGGCTCGCTGGGTGGCGGTCTCGGCGCGGGCTCCCGCGGCCGCCACCAGGCCGACGACCTTCTCGAAGAGGCGCTCGGCGAAGCGGGAGAAGGGCTGGTCGGCGCCGTGGAACAGGCGCCGCGCCTCTCCCCGGGCCACGTCGGCCTCCCGGGCCCGCTCGGTGCGCTCGAAGAAGTCCGCCATCCTCCACAGGCGCAGGGCGTAGCGCCGGGCCATGTCCGGGGAGAAGAAGTCCTGGGCCACGGAGGCCACGGCGGACTGGAGCTGGTCCTGTCGCTGCACGTCGCTGAGGGCCAGGGGGCTGACGACGACTTCGTCCAGCTTCGCCAGCAGGCGCTTCACCACGGGCTCGGGCGGAAGCCACGCGGCCATCTCGGCCGTCTCGTGCAGGAGGTCGCCCTCGCGCGAGCGGCGGACGTCGTCGGGCTCGGGAGCGGGGAGGGTGGTGGGCTCGAGCTGCGGCTGGACGCCGAAGTGGCGCAGGGCGACGTCCAGGCCTTCGGGGAACGGGGTGTGGGTGCGCAGGTTGAGCCCGGCGGCCTCGGCAAGCAGGGCGGCGGCCTCGTCCACGGGCAGCTCCATGGTGCCTCCCTGCTCCAGGCCCTCCTTGATGACGCGGCGCCACGCGCCCCGGCCCTTCTCGCCCAGTTGGAGCTGGATGACGCCGTGCTCGTCGGTGAGCAGGGCCTGCACCACCTCGATGCCGCCGCCGCGAATCGCGCGGCCCAGGACGAGGGCCCGCTCGCCCCGGCCGGTGATGATGCTGGCGAGGGCGGGGAGGGCGT
>NZ_SRLW01000412.1:0-6975 GCF_006518215.1 Myxococcus sp. AB025B | reverse complement strand
GTCAACACCCCCGCACCGCCCCCGTTCTCACCCGAACACCCCGGCACCACGTAATTCGTGTGCATGTGGATAAAAACGTCTCCCTGGAACTTCGGGCACACAACTCGGGACGTCTGTTTGCCTTCTGCCCGGGAGCGGGCGTTATTCTTCGGACAGACAGGACCTCTGGGTGGGGGAGCACATGGCGGAGAAGCCTCGGGAGTGGAAGTTCGGCGCGCACCGCGTTCGCATCGAATCGGCCGACATGGCGGTGGCGACCTTCGAAGGCCCCATCACCCTGGACGACGTGAAGCGCACCTCCGAGGTCTACGCGGAGCTGTTCACGATTCTGGGCCCCTACTACATCGTCGCGGAAATCGGCCGCTCCCAAATCGAGGCCGCCGGGCGCCGCTACCTCTCCGAGAACAACAAGAGCGAGTGGTTCAAGGGCTGCGTCTACGTGGGCGCCGACATCGTCCAGAAGACCTTCGGCAAGGCCATCTCGCTCGCCATGCTCTACACAGGCAAGACCAGCTTCGACACCACCTTCGTCGACACCCTCGCGGACGCGCGCACCTGGGTCGACCAGCACCGCGCCCGACAGCAGCGCAAGGCGGGCTGAGACGCGAGGCCCGGCTGTGTGCCGGGCGACACCCCCGCTGTCCCATTCCAGACCCAGGGTCGTCCTCAAGTCGCGGTTTGAAGGGTAAGACTGGATTCTCGCTCCCGTGGGCCACGGGCGGTATGCTTGTGTGGCCAGCCCAGAGGGAGTGCCCATGCAGCAACAGGAATGGAAGTTCGGTGCGCACCAGATTCGCCACGAGCAGCAGGACGTGCTGGTGGCGGTGTTCAGCGGCATGCTGAACCTGGAGGACATGAAGCGGGCCGTTGAAATCTACAGCCAGGTCGCCAAGGCCGGCCCCTACTTCATGATTGCGGACATCGGCAACTCGCAGCTCCAGGCGGAGGCGCGCCGCTACCTGTCCGACAACAGCAAGCCGGAGTGGTTCAAGGGCTGCGTCTACGTGGGCGCGGACATGGTCCAGCAGACCTTCGGCAAGGTCATCTCCCTGGGCATGTTCCTGACCGGCAAGACCGAGTTCAAGACGGAGTTCGTCAAGACGATGGCCGAGGCCCACGCCTCAATCAACCCATGTCCGAGCGGTGAGCTGGGGGGCCCGCGCTCGAACTGCGAGTGACACCATGCCCGTGACGGTTCAGAAGCAGGAAGAGACCGGAGTCCCGGCCCACGCCCCGACAGGGCGCTGCCCCCACCTGGGCGCCCAGTACAACCCCTTCGCGGGGCCGCACGTGGACAACCCCCACCCGTTCTTCGAGCGGCTGCGCAAGGAGGAGCCCGTCAGCTTCAACCCCATGCTCGGCATGTGGTTGGTCAGCCGCCACGACGACATCCTCCAGGTCCTCAAGGAGACGACGCGCTTCTCCAACCGGGACATGCTGGTGAGCGGCACCCAGCTCACGGAGGAGGCCAGGGGCATCCTGTCGCAGGGCTTCCCCATCGCCCACGTGCTCTTGGGCATGGACCCGCCGGACCACACGCGCCTCAGGCGCCTGATGAACCGGGGCTTCACCGCGCAGCGCATCGCCGGGATGGAGCCCTTCATCGAGAAGATGGCGCGCGAGCTGATTGGCCGCTTCGCCAAGGACGGGCACGCGGACCTGGTGGAGCAGCTGGCCTATCCGCTGCCGGCCCACGTCATCCTCGGCGTCATGGGCGTGCCCCAGCAGGACGTGTGGAAGATAAAGAAGTGGAGCGCGGACTGGCAGTCGCTCACCTTCGAGCACGTGCCCGCGGAGAAGCAGGCGGAGATGGCGCGGGGGGTGCTGGAGTTCCAGCGCTACTGCGTCAACCTCATCGAGGAGCGGCGCAAGGCGCCCCGTGAGGACCTGACCAGCTACCTGGTGGAGGTGGAGGCGGACGGCGAGGCGCTGAGCGTGCATGAGCTGGTGATGGCCATCGGCGCGTCCTTCCTGTCCGCCGGCCACGAGTCCACCACGGCGCTGATGGCCAACACCTGGAAGCTGGCGCTCGAGCACGGCCTGTGGGGACGTCTCCGGGAGGACCCGGAGCTCATCCCCAAGTTCATCGAGGAGGGCAGCCGCTTCGACTCCGTCCAGCACGCCATGATTCGCACCGCCCTGGAGGACGTGGAGGTGGGCGGCATCCAACTGCCCAAGGGCTCCCGGCTGCTGCTGCTGTACGCGGCCGGCAGCCGCGACGAGTCGCTCTGCCCGCACGCGAACAAGCTGGACGTGGACCGCGAGAAGCCGCCCCAGCACCTCACCTACGGCCGCGGCATCCACTTCTGCCTGGGCGCGCCGCTGGCCCGCCTCCAGACCCAAATCACCACCCGCCTCCTCGTGGAGGCCGTCGCCCACCCGCGCCTGGTGCCCAACCAGGACTACGGCACGTGGCAGAGCATCGTCCTGCGCCAGATGCGGCACCTCAAGGTGGAGTGGGACGCCACGCCTTGAGCCCGCTCACGCCTCGCGCGTGACAGCTCCCATGTCGTTGCCCGGGGCCCTGTGGACCTTCATCGGTCTCCAGGGCCCCGCGCATGTCTGGCGTCTGACTTCAGTGACCGAATCCCTCCCACCAGAGTCCAATCACACCCGCCTGGGGCTTCAAAAGGCAGTCATTGTTGACCCCCAAGGGGTTTTCGCGGACTGCTTCTGGCTGTTTGAAAAGGGCGTGCGTACGTTACAGAGAGAAATTTCTTGCCATACTGGCCGTTCTTGCGAGAAAGAGTCCTGGAATACCCCGCTTGCTCGTGAAACGAAGGAGCCCCCTCATGTACGCCGAAGTCGTTGACGAGGCGGATGTCCAAATCGCGCGGCGCGTCGACCGCCAGGCGCTGTCCAAGCTGACCCGGGAGATGTCGCGGGTGAGCAATGCTCGGGCGGTGTGGGCGCTTGCCTCCCAGTGGCTCGTCATCGCGGCGGCGTTCGCCGGGGTGGTGTGGGTGGACCGGTGGTGGGCGTGGCCCATCGCGGCGCTCATCATCGCCACGCGGCAGCACGCGATGCTGGCGCTGATGCACGAGGCGGCGCACTACCACTTCCTGTCCAACCGGAAGGTGGGCGACGTGGTGGCGGACTTCCTGTGCGCCTTCCCGCTGAACATGACGACGGCGGGCTACCGGCACCAGCACATGGAGCACCACCGGTACGTCAACACGCCGCAGGACCCGTACTGGGCCTCCATGCAGGACGACGCGTCCTGGCACTTCCCGCGCACGCCGCTGCGCGCCGCGGCGGTGTTCGTGGGCGACGCGCTGGGCCTGTACGCGCCCAACCACCTGAAGGTCGTGCTGCCCTGGACGTACTGGGGGCGGCTGTTGGGTGGCGCCAGGCCCCGCATCAGCGCCGCCGAGCACGTGCGCTACTGGACGTACGTGGCGCTGCTGGTCACCACGCTGGTGACGACGGGCGCGTGGCTGCACTGGCTGCTCTTGTGGGTGCTGCCCACGACGACGGTGATGATGGCGTTCTTCCGGATGCGCGCCCTGGGTGAGCACCCGCTGGACATCGAGCCCAAGGGCGACGAGACGCGCGAGACGCGCGACGTGAAGGGCACGCTGCTGGAGAACTTCTTCGTGGCGCCGCTCAACTGCAACTACCACCTGACGCACCACGCGTTCCCGTCCGTGCCCTTCTACAACCTGCCGGTGATGCACGCCGCGCTGGACCAGGCGGGGCTGCTCGAGGACGGGGTGAACCGCTTCGACACGTACCTGGGCAAGCACAACAGCCTGGTGCAGTACCTGACGCGCAAGCCGGGCTCCGGGGTGGAGCAGGACCTGCCCGCCGCGCCGCCGCCGCAGACCTCGGGCGTCCGGCTGCCGCTGCACTCGTAGCGCCCGGGCGCGCGCTCGCGGCCTCCCTTCAGGGGAAGCGGCGCAGCGACGTCCAGGGGAAGGGCTTCCAGAAGGGCGTGGCCACCGCGTCGGACTCCAGCGGGAACCAGGGCCCGGTGTCCCCTCCCCCTGACAGGATGTGGAAGTCCTGGGCGGGCATGAACCCCTGGCCCAGCAGCGCCACGCGGCGGCCCCCCGCGTCGGCCGCCACGTCCAGCACCAGCACCGCGTGTCCCGGGCTGCCACCCAGCACGAAGAAGTCCCCGGGACGCACGTCGTCCTTCGTGGGCCGGCCCCTGGCGCCCTCCAGCGACAGCGTGCCCGCGTACATGAAGACCAGGTCCAGGTAGGCGCGGAACGCGCCGCGCGAGCTGTCCGCCGCCGCGCTCTTCACCCACGTCACCTTGGAGCCGGAGATTCGCGCCCGCTCGCCGGAGGCGTACTTCGTCCACGAGGCCAGGTGGCCGCTGGTGAAGCGGTAGGCGATGCGCTCCTGCTGGTTCGCGGACCACAGCCACTCGGCGTGCAGCCGGATGACGGAGTCGGCGCACTGCTGGAGGTTGGCCGTGCCGATGTCCAGCTCCGCCACCGCGGCCAGCCTCGCGTCGTCCGCGGGCAACACCTGTCCCCCCTTGAAGTGCAGCACGGGCGTCCCCGGCGCGCGCAGGGGCAGGCCGCGCAGCCACGCGGCGAACGTGCCCGCCTCCACGCCCACCCGCGTGTAGCCCTCCGGTGGGGGCACGGCGAGGTCCAGCGGACGGATGCGCGCGTCCTTCGACAGCCACGTGTAGCGGGCGAGCTCCTCGCGCGTGGGGGCCCGGGGCTCCGCGTCGGACACAGGGGCCTGGGCGACGGTCCTCGTGAGCACTTCGCCTCGCACGTCCAGGGACGGGGCGGCGCCGACGAGGCCCGGGCCCAGGAGCGCGGCGACCAGGAGCCAGGAGCGGCGAGGGAGGACGGGCGGGTGTTCGGGGGCAATCACGAGCGTGGGACTCCAGGAGGCTTCGGGGCTCTTGCTGGGAGGATTGTCGCCGGCTGGAAGTTCCCTCGCAGCCCTCGAATGCGGGGCGGTGAGGTCGCCTGCCCTCTGTCCGGGTGACGACCGGTGGAACGACGACAGCCCGTCCTCCACGGCAGGTGCGTGACCACGGGCGAGCACTACCTTTGCGAGAAGATGCGCCGCCAGGCGAGCCTCGTGCTGCTCAACATCCTGTCGCTGTCCCGGCTGCCCATGGCGGCGGCCTTCATCCTCGTGCCCGACGCGAGGGTGCGGGCGACGCTCGTCGTGCTGGCGGCGCTGTCGGACTTCCTGGACGGGTGGATTGCGCGCAACAAGGGGCTGGCCACGCGGCTGGGCGCGCTCATCGACCCGGTGGCCGACCGCGCCTTCATGGTGACGGCCATCCTCGTGTGCTACCTGGACGGGCTGGTGTCCCTGCCGGAGGTGCTGCTGCTGCTCGTGCGCGACATCGGCACCGCGGTGGGCTTCGTCGTCGCGCGAGGGGTGCCCGCCCTGCGGCGCGTGGAGCTCAAGGCGCGGATGCTCGGCAAGGTGGTCACCTCGCTGCAGCTGCTCGCGCTGTTGTGCGTGCTGCTGTTCCCCCCGGCGGTGCGCCCGCTGGTGGCGCTCATCGCCCTGCTGTCGCTGGCGTCGGTGGTGGACTACACGCGCGCGGTGCTGCGAGCCCGGATGAAGCCTCGTGAGGCCGCGCGGCCTCCCGCGGGCGACGGGCATGGGACGCGGGGGACGCCCATGCCCACGGCTCGCAAGTAATCAGCCCGGGGGCGGCGGGGCGGAGTCCTCCGACTCCGAGAGCCCCAGGATTTGGGCGCGCTCGGAAGCCGCCGCGGCGCGCTCACCCTCGCTCATCTCCGACCAGACGTCGTCCAGGTCGTCCAGCAAGGCATCTTCCTCGGGCGAGCCACCTTCCGGATGTCGCGCTCGCACATTCGAGACTTTGCGCAGCAGTGCGCGGTATCGGTCAAAGGCCGTCATGACGGGAACCTCCCTTCGTGCGACGACGAGGCTGGGAGCGGACGGCTGACGCGAGCGGACCTCGCGCCCTCAGTCCTGGGGGTCCTCCTTCCGCACCACCGAGATTTCGATCGTCTCGTGTCGGCCCACCATGTCCACCACGGCGTAGACGCGGTCTCCCGGGTCCAGGTCCCGCACGCCGATGCTCCGGCCCTCCCGCAGCACGCGCGTCCGGGGGCCCACCTCCAGCGTCAGCGCCTCACCGGAGTCCTGTCCGATGACGACCTCCGGCGGCGCCACCGAGCGCACCACGCCCGAGTATGTGGCCTTCACCACCGCGGTCCCCACCGGCGCCGGCACGGTCGTTCCCGCGGGCGGGACATCGCGCGCCGTCCCCGTGCCGTCCTCCGGGCGTGGCTCGGTGCCCGAGCCGCCCGTGCCTTGTGCCTGGGCGCCCGTGCCTTGTGCCTGGGCGCCCGTGCCCTGTGCCTGGGCGCCCGTGCCCTGTGCCTGGGTGCCCGTGTCTTGTGCCTGAGCGTTCGTGCCTTGTGCCTGGGCGCCCGTGCCTTGTGCCTGGGCGCCCGTGCCGCGGCGCGCTCCCGCGTCCACCTGGGCCCGCAGCCTGGAGACCTCCTGGCGCAGCTCGCGCACCTCCGCGCGCAGCCCCGAGATGCTGTTCCACAGCTCGGACACCTCGCCCGCCGAGGGCGCAGCCTGACGCCGCGGCTCCGCCACCGCCGAGGTCGTCTTCGGGGCCTCGTTCGACTGCGCGTTCGCCGTGCAACCCCCGCCGCACAACAGGACGCAGAAGCCCGCGACCGTCACCGCCATCCCAGCCGCTCTACGACGCATGGTCACGGCCTCCCTTCGTCCTTGGAAGATGGGGCCTGCCCACCCATGGACAACCAGCGACAGGGCAGGCCGGCGCCCGGGGAGCAAGCCACCAGGAAGGCGCTCCTTCAGCTCCAGGCACGGCAACACACCTGCCAGCCGCCGCGAATCGGGCGATAGTGGGGTACCACCCCGGTTCCCGGAGCACGGCCATCACGACGAAATCCCCCGAGGAGACGCCCACCCAACCCGGGTTTCGTGTTCCGAACTGGCCCCCGCCCGCCAACGCCCTGAGCGCACCCGCTCCAGAGC
>NZ_SRLW01000411.1:0-7010 GCF_006518215.1 Myxococcus sp. AB025B | reverse complement strand
GGCCCGCGCCAGCCCAGGCGCAGGGACCTGACGCCCCTGCATCCCAGCAGGACACCGCCGCCACGCCACCGACCGGACAGCGCCGCCCGGAGGAGCGGGCGAGCGACATCCCCATGCGTGCCCCCTCGACGACCATCGACCTGAGCCCCCGCTCCCTGGACTCCCCGCTGTCGACAGGGCCCGCGCCCGCGTCCCCCGGAAGCGCCGCTCCGCCGAGCGCGCCCGAGGTCAGCGACATGCTGCGTGACGGCGCGGCCGAGCTGCAGGTCCGGACCGGCGCCATGCACGCCTATTACGCGCGGCTGGCGGACGCGCTGAGGGCCGCCTGGCGCGCGCGGGGCACCCGCGCCCGGCGCAAGTCGGGGCGGCCCTGCACCGCGCAAGTGCGGCTGGTCCAGGCCGCCGACGGACGCGTGCTCCAGCTCTCCATCCTCCTCCCATCGTGCGACCCCCCGATGGACGAGGAGCTGCTCGCGGACCTGCGCATCGCGTCCCTGCCGCCGCCGCCGCCCGAGCTGCTGGCCGGCCGCGAGAGTCTGCGCAGCGTCTACCGTTTCGGCTTCCATCCGCCCCCCAGGGTGTCCCTCGAGTTCGACATCGTGGACCTGGTGGACCCCAAAGCCATCCCAGACCACGAGCCGCGCCGGGTCGTCCTCGTGCGTCCCGAGTGAGCGCGACCGCATCGGGAGGCGCCGCATGTTTGACATGCATTTATTTCCAGACGCCTCTAACATGACGGACCTCCGGCGCATGAAGGGATGAGGAGGATGCCATGATGAACCTCGTGGATGAGATCAGCTCCCTGCTCCGTGAACACGACATCTCGCTCGCATCGGGATACCAGCGGGCGCTGGACGTGCTCAGGGAGGAAGACTTCACCGCGAACAGCGACGTCATGCTGGGGGTGAACGAAGCCATGTTCCGCCATCCCGGCGCGCTGCTGCACCGGCTGGAGCGACACTCGAGGAACGAGACGGAGGGCGCGCGGCTCATCGCCTACGTGGCCGAGCACCACGCGGAGGGCCCGCTGCGGGAGGACCTGCTGAAGCACGCGCAGGACGAGTTCCGTCATGGCCGGATGCTCGGGGCCCTGGTGGATCGGCTCTCCGGCGTCGAGGGCGCCTCACCGCATGTGGAGCGCGAGGAGCACGCCGAGAACGCCGTCGGCTTCGATGGCAACGTCGTCGGCTTCCTCTGCGCCACGCACGTGGCGGAGATCCGCACCTTCAGCCTGCTGGAGCAGTACCTCCTGCTGTCTCCGAGGTTGCCGAACACCACGGGGTCCAAGGTCGTCGCCTGCTTCGAGGCCATCCATCGGGACGAGGTCCGGCATCTGGTCTACACCGCGAGGCATCTGAACGAGTGGATGCGGACGAACGAGCAGCCCGGGCTTATCCTCGTCAACTACCTGCAGTCGTACAGCCGGGACTCGTGGCGGGAGATCTCCGAGATGGCCGGTTACCTCGCGCGCAACTGAGTCCTCGGGACACAGGCCGCGAGGAGCTGTCTCCTCGCGGCCGGGAGCGCCCTCCCTTCGTGACGAAGGGCGCCCTTCGACGTCACCTCAGAACGGCCAGGTCCAGGTCCACGCGCTCTGCGCCTCGTCGCCCGACTGCTGGGCGCGGGCCGCGGCGTCCTCGCTCAGCAGGACCTCCCCGCCCGTCAGTCGCTGGAGGGCCTCCGCCCGCTGGGCGACCTTCATGTCGCCGCCGTGCTGCTGCAGGAAGCCCGCCATCATCTGCGACACGCGGGAGAGATCCGCCTTCTGCGTCTCGTTCGCAACCATGAGTCGTTTCCTTTTGTCGCCGGGGAGAGGGGAACGCCTACGGGCCGGCGACGGCCCCGTTCGGCGTCTGCAAATGCGGGGAGGAGGGCTCGGCGACGGCGCGCATGCGCTCGAGCAGCGGCGACAGTCCACAGCAGGTGCCGTCGAACGCCGGCACGTAGCGCACGTTCAACTTCACGTCGTGGGGGCAGCCGCCCTGGCACAGGCCGAACCACCCGCACGACTCCATCCCCTGGGTGACCTTCCGCGTCTCGGTGCGCTCGCCCTCCAGATAGCGGGACGTCGCCAGCAGGCGGGACACCGGGGACTTCATCACATTGCCAATCACGGACCCCGGGGCGCCCACGTACTTGTCACAGGGCGCCAGGTCTCCGTTGGCCTCCAGGGTGACGTAGCGCCCCATGCAGTCGCCCTCCCAATAGCAGACAGGGGGCTTCGCGCCGCTCCTCACCGAGGGCATGAGGCTCTCGAAGTCCTTGATGCGCAGGGTGCCTCGGTAGCGTGCCCACCACAGGTCGAAGACCTCGACGAGGAAGGCGACATACTCCGGATAGCTCAGGTAGGTGCCCCGAGGCTGGCCGTCTCCCGCGTCGACATTGTCCGGCAGGACGTTGAGGAAGTTCACGTCCCGCAGCTCGATTTCGTCCAGGTACTCCAGCAGGCGCGCGGCGCCAAGGTCGCGGAGGTCCCGGTCCACGACCATGAGCGCGCCGTGGGGGATGCCGGCCTTGCGCAGTCTCTCGAGGCCCGCGATGACCGCCTTCGAGGTCGGACCTCCCCCCTGGTTGAGCCGCCTGGAGTCATGCACCTCGGGAGGCCCGTCGAGGCTCACGCCGACGCCCATGTCCAACGCGGAGAGGAACTCCAGCCACTCCTCCGACAGGTGGGTGGCGTTGGTCTGCATGGAGTTACGGACCGTCTGCCCGGGCTGACGGAACTGCTGTTGCAGCCAGATGAGCTTCTTGAAGTAGCTGGGGCGCAGCAACGTCACCTCGCCGCCATGCCAGACGAACTCGACGCGCTCCAGGCCCGTCATGGACAGGATGTCCCGGACGGCGCGCAGCAACACCGAGAAGGCCATGGTCTGGTCGGGCCCCTCCGCCCAGGAGCGGCAGTAGGTGCACCGCAGGTTGCACAGCCGCGTGGCCTTGAGGACCACGACGAGGCTCTTCACCGGGGAGCGGAACGTCGGCATCTTCCGGACGGCCTCGCTGTCGAAGAGGCACAGCTCCTCGGCGTCCAGGCAGCGCTCCTTGGGGAGCGAGCCGATGAACTCGACGGCGGACTTCTTCTTCATCGCGACGGCCAGCAACCGGAGCGCCTCCCGGTCCTCCCGCGAGAGGCTGTCCCGGAAGCGCAGGAAGGCCTCCCGACTGCCCTCGGGAATGGCGAAGAGGTCCGCCTCGGAAGCGGCCTGCTCCGTCCCTGGTGCCTCGGAAGGCGATACCGGGTGACTCATGTCCCACTCCTCGTGAAGGATGCTGTCTGGGAATGCGCGGGCCGGTGCGTCTAACGGCGGGCTGGGAAGGGCGGGAACCAGGTCCGCGAGGGGCGCCCGTCGACGATCATCGTCGCGGGATCCAGCCACGGGTCGACGGTGCTGTACTCGTCGGGCTGGTAGATCGCCTCCTCGCCCATCCAGCGGCTCACATAGGCGATGCGCCGGCGGCCCGAGGCGTTGGGCGGAGCGCCGTGGACCGTATAGGGATGGAAGATGACCGCGTCGCCCGCCTGGGCGGTCCAGGTCCGCACCTCGAGCCCGCCCTCGGTGATGAGCGTGTCGAAGTCGGGCGTGTCCTCATAGCCCCTGTTGAGCGCGGTGGTTTCGCGCCGGGTGGGAGGACGGTACCGGACCGACTGGTGCCGGTGGGAGCCGGCGATGGTCTGCAGCGGAGAGGCGTCCTCCGAGACGGCGGTCATCGGCAGCCAGACGGTCGGCGTCTGTTCTCCCTTGAAGGGAATGGAGGCGATGCCGTGGTGCCAGGGCGTCCCGTTGCTGCTGCTGCCGGCTTCCTTGTAGTGCACCTCGTCCCGCCAGAACTGGACCTCGTCCAGTTCGAGGAGCTGGCTCACGACGCTCGCCACCGCGGACTGCTTCAGGAATCCAGCGAAGAATGGGAGGTCCCTGGAGAGGAATTCGAAGAAGAGGCTGCCACCCTGTTTCACGAACACGGCGTTGGGGCCAATGCGCTGTGTCTGGGTCTGCCGTGCCAGGACGGCATCGAGTGCCTCGACGAAGGCGCCGACCGCCTCCGCCGATAACACGTTCCGGATGAGGACTGCGCCATTCTCGTGGTAATCCGCGATGTCCTTGGCGGTAACCAGGGGCGTGGTCATCGACTCCTCCCGTGACGGAAGACTGGCGGACAGGCAGTTGCGACCTCGTACCGACTTCACTCCGGGTATTTGTTGTTTTAGGGGGAGTTCATTGTGATGTCAATCATCGGAGGGTGGAGGTCCGAGGTGTAAGTGTTTGCCGAGGGGTGAGCTCATCGGCGTGGTCTGGCTTTGAAAAATGATTGCGTGGGTGGAACCACGCGGAGGGGGGCTTCGTCCGTGGAAGGTGCGTTCAGCCTCTTCGGGCGAGCGGCGGAGCACCGACGCAGGGATTGTCTCGCAGCCCACAGTCGTACGTGGGGGACTTCCCGCGCGGGCGGCTCGTGACGAGATCTGGGGGTCTATGAGGCTGGCCTCCATCATCCTGGGAATCTGCGTGACGGGCTGTGCGGCCCGTGGTGTGTCCTCGGCGTCCGAGAGCGCTCCCGCCGAGGGGGGCTCGGGGCGGGATGTCCTCGTGTTCGAGGGCATGTGTGATGCCTCCGGCGCCGTGGCCCTCGGCGGCTCGCTGTTCGTCGTGGGCGATGACGAGGACAACATCCTCCGCGTCTACGACGCGCGGCGCGGCGGTGCTCCCGTGCAGAGCGTGGACCTGTCTCCGGACCTGGAGCTGCCGGCCCACAAGAAGAAGCCCCCCGAGGCGGACATCGAGGCGGCGACGGGGCTGGGCACGTACTCGTTCTGGCTCACGTCCCACGGACGCAACAGCGCCGGGAAGAAGGCCCCCAGCCGGCTGCGCTTCTTCGCCACCGAGGAGGTCGACGGCAAGCCCCGGCTCGTGGGCCGGCCTTACACGCAGCTCCTGGATGACCTGCTGGCGGCGCCGCAGCTGTCGGGCCTCCGGCTCGCGGAGGCGGAGCCGCTCGCGCCCAAGGCCGAGGGCGGGCTCAACATCGAGGGCATGACGGCGATGGCGGACGGCGCGTCCATCTACGTCGGCTTCCGCAGCCCCGTGCCGCGGGGCAAGGCGCTCCTGGTGCCCGTGCTCAACCCCGTGCAGATGGTGCTCGAAGGGCAATCCGCGCGCGTGGGCGAGCCCCGCCTCGTGGACCTGGGCGGCATGGGCATCCGCTCGCTGTCCTGGTGGCACGGCCGGTACCTCATCATCAGCGGCGGCACGGATGGCTCGGGCACCTCGCGCCTGTTCACCTGGCTGGGCGGGGACGACGCGCCCGTGCTCGCGAGCACCGTCGACCTCGCGGGCTTCAACCCGGAGGCGTTCTTCACGCCCGAGGACGCGGAGGAGATCCTCCTGCTCAGCGACGACGGCACCGTCCCCGTCGATGGCACCGCGTGCAAGAAGGTGAAGGACCCGGCGAAGAAGCGCTTCCGCGGCGTCTGGGTGAAGCTCCCCGCGCAGGGCTGAGCGCGTCGGCGCGCCGTTCTGAATCGAGGGCGCGACCCAAGCACCTCGACGAGGCTCCTTGGCTCGTGCCCGTGCGTGAGCGGCTGGCGCGGAGGCGGATCGCGTGTAGGCTCGTGGCGCCATGCAGCTCGCCATCCCTCATGCACCTCGGAAGGTCCGTCTGACGCAGGTCCCCGGCGCGGTGGGCCGCCTCGCGCGTGACGCCGTGCTCGGGCTGGCCTTCGTGGCGCTGCTCGGCGCGGTGGCCCTGTGGGCCGGTCGCCACTTCGTGGAGGAGCAGGGCTTCACCTCCCGCGCCGAGGAGGTCGACGGGACCATCGTCTCCACCCGGCTTCCTCCCGTCGATGCCCGTGTCGGCGCCGAGGCCACGCTGGAGGTGCTCTACACGTTCCAGGACGTGGAGCACTCCGTCTCCGGCGTCAGGGCCTTCGCCGAGGACGCCGAGGGCCTCGGCAAGGGCGCCACGGTGAAGCTGCTGGTGGACCCCGCCGCTCCGGGCCAGCCCCGCGAGGCGCGCTTCGCCCGTTCGCAGGCCCTGCGCACCAACCTGGTCCCCTGGGCCATGCTCCTGGGGTTGCTCCTCGCCGGAGTCTTCTTCACCCGTGAGGCGAAGCGGCTCGTGCGCTCCGAGGTGGAGCCCCTGCGCCTGGGGGCGCTGGTGTGGCTGACGCCGGACGGGCCGCTGCCAGAGGAGGGCGGCGAGGTCGTGTTCCCCGCGCACTACTTCCGGCAGGACGTGAAGATGGAGGTCCGCGCGCGGGTCAGGCCGGGCAGGGCGCCGGTGCGCAACGGCACCAAGGTGCTCGCGGCGGTGGTGCCCCGGGAGCCTGGCTGGGCGCGGGTCATCGACCAGGACCTGGCCGGCGTGCTCGGGTGGCTGCGCTGACGAGCCCACGGAGGGGGTCGAAAATTTGCCGGTGACGTGGGGCTGTGTGACACACGCCTGTAGCTCCCAGCCCGCCGGAGGTTCTTCATGTCCCCACGCCTTTTGCTCGCGCTGATCCTCCTGCTGCTCGTCCCGGGCACGGTGGGCGCCGCGAAGCGGAACGAGGCCGAGGACGCCTATCAGGGAGCCCGGCGCGCCTACTACGCGCTGAAGGACGACGCCGCCCGGCGCAAGCTGCGCCACCACTGGCTCAACGTCGTGCACAAGTTCCAGGCGGTGGCCAAGGCCCACCCCAAGTCGGACCGCGCCCCGGATGCCCTCTTCACCGCGGGCGAGCTGCTCCAGGAGCTCAGCCGCATCTCCTTCGTCGAGGAGGACCTCAAGGCCGCCATCGCGGACTACGACAAGCTGCGCACCGACTACCCCAGGCACCGGCTGGCCGATGACGCCGCGCTGGCGCTCGCGCGCATCCACGTCCACCGCACGGACCGCCCCGAGGAGGCCCGTCGCGTCCTGACCGAGACGCTCGCCGTCAACAGCAAGGGCGACCAGACCAAGGAGATGAAGGCGCTGCTCGCCTCGCTCCCCGCGTCCAAGGTCGCGCCGCCCCCCGTTCGCAAGCCGACCCCCACGCC
>NZ_SRLW01000410.1:0-7059 GCF_006518215.1 Myxococcus sp. AB025B | reverse complement strand
CCCCCCGGCCCCCCGCTCCGCTCGGCCGGGGCCACCGCGACGGGCCCGGGCCCGGCCGCACCCACCCGGTCGCCGCCGTGCCCGGGGCACCGCGTCACCGGTGACTCATGAGTTGCAACTGCACCCTGGAATCACTGGACGCCCGGACACCTCGCCGCGCGCGGGGAGGCCCTGGGACACCCGGCGGACACTGTCGTGCGCCGGACACCCACGCGCCGGCTCGCGACGCTGGCGTGGCCGCTCCAAGGCCTCCGGGGTCCACCGACGTCCAGGCGTGACTGACCGGAAGTCGGGAAGCGCGGTGAATCATTACGCACAAGGATTGCACCAGTATCCTGGACTCCTGGTGCTCACTCTCGTATCCAGGAGTCTGGGGGGACCCGGCGGGCAAGCCACTCCAGTCCTCGAGGCCGGACGTCGTACTCCGGGCGAGGTGAAAGTGTCCCGCGGATGGGTTATGCGAAAAGACATCATGGGAGCAAAACGAATCGCCGTGCAGCCGAAGCTCGCTGATTTCCAGGAGAGGATCCGCGCGTCGGGTCTGCGCAGCACCGCGCCCCGCGTGGCGGTGCTCCGGGAGCTGGAGTCGGCCACCGCGCCAATGAGCCACGCCGACCTGGTGGATGCGCTGGGTGACGAGGGCTATGACCGGGTGACCATCTACCGCAACCTCACGGACCTCACGGAGGCCGGGCTGGTGGTGCGCGCGGACCTGGGAGACCACGTGTGGCGCTTCGAGCTGCGACGCTCGGGCGACGAGCACAGCGGCAACCACCCGCACTTCACCTGCACCGACTGCGGCACCGTCGCGTGTCTGCCGGAGGAGTCCATCCGCATCGCGTCCTCCAAGGGCGTGCCGCGCGCGGTGGCCCAGAAGAGCGTGGACGTGCAGCTGCGCGGCCTCTGCGACCGCTGCGCCTGAAGGACGTCCCCCCGCGCCGCCACGCGCGCTGGCCGGGGTGAAACACGAACGCCCGGGCCCTCCCGACTCCTGCAAGAGGGACGGCCCGAGCGGGTGACACGCGGCACGGGCGCTTGCTGGCCCCGTGCCCCTGAGACGGCGGACTACTGGATGGTGTACGCCACCGTGCCGCTGCAGCTGTTGCTCGAGTAGCAGCCCGCGCGGATGGTGTACGTGCCCGCCGTGGTGGCCGTGTACGAGAAGAACGACAGCGTGCCGCAGGAGTCGTCGTTGCTCGCCACCGACGTGCCCGCCGCGTTGCTCAGCCGCAGGTAGGTGTCACCCGTGCCGGAGGCGCCGCTCACCGAGCAGGTGCCCACGCGAATCGTCTGGCCCGCCGCCAGCGTCACCGCGCGGTTGGTGGTGTTCTGCTGCGCGTTGTTGGTGTTGGACGCGGTGAAGGTGAAGGTGGTGGACGGCGGGGGCTGGGTGGTGCCGCACAGCCGCAGGCTGCCGGCCACCGCGCAGTACGCGTTCACCGCGGGGCGCACGTAGGTGATGTCCTCGCCGCGGCAGCCCGTCTCCGTGCACGTGTTGACGATGCGGCAGCTGCCGCTCGACACGTAGTCCGTCTCGCCGCGCACCAGGATGCCCGCCACCGTGTAGCCGGTGTTCTCGTACACGCCCGAGCCGGAGTTGCCACCGAAGGTGTCCGTGGTCGCGACGAAGTAGTCCAGCGAGCCCGCGCGCGCGTCGCGCACCTTGCCGCCCGAATCAATCTTGAACGGGATGCCGCTGCCCGAGCCGATGACCGTCACGCCCGTGCCCACCGGCAGCGCGGCGTTGCCGGCGCGGATGGGCGCGGGCACGAAGCGCGGCGTGGCGGCGCGGTCCAGCTTGATGATGGCGTAGTCCAGGTTGGGCGTGCCGGAGGTCACCTGGCGCACCACGATGGACTGGCAGGAGAAGATGTCCGCGCTCGTCACCTGCTTGAGCGTGTTGGCCGCCGTCTTGTAGAAGTTGAACACCACGCGCGTGCTGGTGCAGGCCGAGGCGCTGGTGATGCAGTGGCCGGCCGTCAGCACCAGGTCGTCATCGATGAGCGTGCCGGAGCAGAACGCCGGCGTCAGGTCGGTGAGGAAGCGCTGGTTGGAGCACAGGTTGTACGCCGACTGCAGCGTGGACGCGTTGAACGTCACGTTGCCGTTGCTCCCCACCGTGTAGTCGGACGTCGTCATCAGCGCCACGGTGGACTGCTCGGCGCGCTGGCGCAGCGTCGCGTCCGGGTGCGCGTACACGTCCTGGCGGTCATCGGTGCCGTACACCACCGGCTGCTGCGTGGTGTCCGTCTGCGGCTGCTCCGGCTGCGGCTCGCCCTGCTGCTCCGGCGCCGGCCCACAGGCCGAAATCGTCAGCGCGCACAGCATCGTTCCCAACAGCTTCCTGCCCGCAACTCGAGACATGGTTCGCATGAGGACTGCTCCCTGGAAATGAGCGCCCGCCTGGGAGGCGGGCCGCCGCCGCCATCTTCACGGCATCCAGGAATACGAGCAAACCGGCATAAAAACCTATTCCGTGTATCTCGATTAAAGCAACTCCATTGCAAATCCCGCACTCCGGGCGGGCGGTGGAGGGGGCAGGCGTCGGCTGGTGAACCGTGATTCACCCCGCCCGGCCGCCGGAAGCTTCCGTCCTGACACCCGCGGCCCCATGGTTGAGGAGGTGTGGGAGCGAGTCGGCCCCGACCAGGGTGGGGAGAGCCGGTGCAAGCGCTTCAGACACTGCTCGTCGTGGACGACGACCTGGACATCCGGGACGCGCTGCAGGACGCCTTCGAGCTGGAGGGCTACGCGGTGCTGCTGGCCGCGGACGGGCTGGAGGCGCTCGCGCAGCTGCGCCAGCAGGACACGCCGCCGCACCTCATCCTGCTGGACCTGATGATGCCGCGCATGGATGGCTTCGCGTTCCGCGAGGCCTTGCGCCATGACACGGCGCTGGCGGACATCCCCGTCGTCGTGGCCAGCGCGGACCTGCACCTGGAGTCCGCCGCCCGCGAGCTGGACGTGGCCAGATGCATGCGCAAGCCCCTGGACCTGCACGAGCTCCTGTCCACGGTGAAGCGGCTGAGCCAGGGCGACTGAAGTCGTCCCTGCTCCGCCCGGCTGCTCTGCGGACGGCCCCCCTCCCGCCATGCAGGGCGGGTTGGCGGAGGGAGGCAGGCTCCCCACCCTTGCTCCCAGAAGTCATCCAACGGACCCAAGGGAGAGGGACGCTCATATGAAGAAGCTCATCGCCACGTTCGCCGTGTGTCTGGGAACCGCCGCCTTCGCGCAGAGCGCACCGGCGCCGTCGCAGACGCAGATTCCCAGCCCGGGCACTCGCGTGGACACGGGCGTGAACGCCACCGACGTGGGCCGCGGCATCAACGGCGCCACCCGCGAGGCCTCCAACGCACAAGCGCAGGACAACCTCTTCAAGAAGGAGCACTCGCTGAGCCTCAAGGGCACCTTGAAGAAGGCCGACGACGACAGCGTGAACCTGACGCGCAAGGATTTGCCCGACGCCGAGCTGGACGTGAAGGCCCAGACGGTGGTGATGCTGGACGGCAAGAAGGTGCGGGCCGACCAGATTCCGGAGGGCTCCGAGGTGCGCGCGCGCTTCCAGCTGGACGGTGACAACGCCGTCGCCGTGGAGCTGCGCGCCACCAGCCCCAAGGGCACGGGCGGCTCCGGCGCCATGGACACCCTGGAGAAGGACGCCAAGAAGGCCGGCGACAAGGTGGAGGAGGCCGGCGAGGACGTGAAGCAGGACGTCGACGACGCCGTGCACTGAGTCCGGGCGCCGTCGCTCGAATGACAGTCTCACGGGCCCGCTCCCTTCCGGGGGCGGGCCTGGTCATTTCCAGTGCCACGTCACGCCGCCCGGGTGCCCACGGTGGGAAGCCTTCTTCCCTCTTTCCATGACGGTGCATGTGCGCAAGGGCCGGTACGCCGCTTGCTCCACACCGGGGACGGGAGGAAGCGGTGATTCGACGACTGTTGGGCGCGTGTGTCGGTGTGGCGGTGATGATGACGGCGGTGGCCTGCGACAGCTCGGACGGCACCGGCAAGGGGCCGACGGATGGCGACGTCCAGGCTCCTCCGGATGACGCGGGCACTCCGGACGCGGGGGATGGAGGCACGGACCCGGTGCCCGACGCGGGCAGCGGCGATGGCGGCACGGACCCGGTGCCCGACGGTGGCGGCGTGCCCACCACGCCCGAGGGCCCGTGGCCCACGGACGCGCTGACGGACTACTCGTCGAAGTACGGCATCCCCAAGGTGGCCTCGGTGGGCGTGGACGGCGCGCACAACATCTGGGTGCTGGATGGGGACCGCATCGGCGTGCTGCGCGCGGACACGCAGAAGCTCGTGTGGACGAGCCAGCCCATCGGTCAGGCCAGCCTGGGCTTCGGCTCGGAGCCGCACCAGCTGGCCACCGGCTCCACCGTCATCTGCGGCGGCAAGGCGGGCGAGGCGTACGTGGGCTACCTCACGTACGACAACGTGCCGGGAGGCCAGCGCATCGCCGGCCGGGGCGAGGCCGACTTCGACGAGGCGCGCTACTTCGAGTTCCAGAAGGGCGACATGGACCTGGTGCAGCTCAACGGCGACGGCACGGACATCGTGCTGCGCGAGCACCTGTACCGCTCGGTGGGCACCAGCCGTCCCAGCCGCAACGAGGCCATCGGCATCCGCAACAGCAACGACTTCCACTACGACGAGGACCGCTCCGTGCTGTCCTGCATGCGGGTCATGAAGGGCCCGTACGAGGGCGAGGTCTATATCGGCACCAACCACGGCGTGACGCGCATCCGCGACCTCGAGTACAGCAGCCACCGCCACCCGGCCTGGTGGCTGCTCACCCGGACGCCGCACCCGACGGACCCGAACCAGGAGGTCGTCAAGGAGTCGCAGCGCGCGGGCTTCACCTACGGCCTGGGCTACTCGCAGGCCGGCGAGCTGCTCATCGCCAACGACTGGAAGATTGGAATCCTCCCGCCCAACAAGGAGCTCAAGTGGTGGGACCGGGAGAAGCACGAGGCGGGCATCCCCGAGGGCACGGAGCTGTCCATCTACCGGCTCAACACCTTCGTGGACCCCGTCAACCCGGGGCCCGAGGACAGGCGCTGGGAGGTCGCCCCGCAGAACCGCTGGCGCGGCTTCCAGCAGACGAAGGACGGCCTGTACTACGTGGCCGGGCTCGGCAGCGGCCTGTGGCAGTTCAAGGCCGAGCCCACGCGGCACGACCCGACCAAGAGCGCGGACACCGACTACGTCCGCATCGACGGCGCGGGCACGGACCGCTACACCGCGCTGGCGGCCACCGACGACGGCTCGCTCTTCGTGGGCACCGAGGGACGCGGCCTGTGGCGCCTGACGCCGCAGAAGCAGCTGGAGAAGGTCCCGGGCGTGGGCGGCTCCAAGGTGCAGCAGCTCGTCTACGACCCGCGCGTGACGCCCAGCGCGCTGTACGTGCTGGTCGACGGCAAGGTGTACGTGCTGCGCGGGCACTGAAGACGCGCTGGAGCGTGACGCGGTGACGGCGGGCGCCTTCCGGACACTCCGGGGGCGCCCGCTGGCGCTTTCGCGCAAGTCAGCGGGCCCGGCTCGCCGAGGCGCCCTGCGCGGTGGCCGCGCGAGGCTGGGTGGGCAGCCGCAGGATGAAGGTGGAGCCCTGGCCCTGCGCGGAGCGCACGGTGATGCTGCCGCCCATGGCCTCCACGATTTGACGGGTGATGTAGAGCCCCAGGCCCAGGCCGCCGTAGTGGCGCTCGGAGACGGCGCGCTCGAACTTGCCGAACAGCCGCGCCATGCCGTCCTCGGAGATGCCGATGCCGTGGTCCTTCACGGCCAGCACCGCCATGGTGCCCTCGCCCACCAGCGACACCTCCACCGGCCGGCCCGCGCCGTACTTGGCCGCGTTGGAGAGCAGGTTCACCAGCACCTGCTCCACGCGCAGCGGATCCCACTGCCCGGGCAGCGTGCCGGAGACGTGCACGGACAATTCGCAGCCGGCGCGGGCGAACTCCTCCGAGAAGGCGTCCACCATCTGCCGCACCACCTGCACCAGGTCCAGCTCGCGCGGCTCCAGGCTCAGCTTGCCCGCCGCCACGCGGGACACGTCCAGCAGCGTGTTCACCAGGCTGCCCAGCCGCGACAGCTGCCGCTCCAGCACCTGGCCCCGGGGCGCCAGCTCCTCGCCCAGCGCGGGCTGCGCGCCCGCCACCTGACGCAGCAGGAGCTGCAGATGCAACCGCATGCTGGTGAGGGGCGTCCTGAGCTCGTGGGCGGCCACGCTGAGGAACTCGTCGCGGGCGCGCACCGCCTCCTGCGTCTCGCGCAGGGCCTGCTCGCGCACGGCGCGCTCCCGGGCCGCGCCCGCGTCACGCTGGGCCTCCACGCGGCGGCGCTCAGTGAGGTCCTCCACATAGATGCACGCGGCGATGACCACGCCGTCGCGGCGCACCGGGTGGTAGCTGGCGCGGAAGACGCGCGTGCGCTCCACGCCGCCGCCCGGCTCGCGGTGGATGATTTCGACGCCGTCCAGCGGCTCGCCCGTCTCCAGCACGCGGCGCACGCGGCGCGAGGTGTCGCCAAGCGAGGAGTGGGGGTTCATCACCTCGTCCATGTGGCGCCCGAGGTGGGCCTCGCGCGGCCTGCCGTTGAGGGCCGCGAGCGTCTCGCTGACCTCCACGAAGCGCAGCTCCCGGTCCACCACCGCCATGCCCACGGGCATGGTGGACATCAGGTCCGCGAGGCAGACGGCGCCTGGACCGAGCGATGCATTCCGCGGTCTCTCACCGGCTGGCATCGTCACATCCGGGCCGAGATCAGGGGCCACTCCAAGCCGGGGGCTCATCGTCCTCGGCTGTGTACCAACGTCGCTGGACGCCGTCACCGCTCGCCCCCTGGCCGTGTGTCCAATGGTGGAAGAAAGCTCCCACGCTCGTCCGGAATCTTCCTCGAATCCTTGGGGTTTTTCCCTCACCCCGTGAGCCGGCCGACAGGAGGGCAGGCGTGCGCGGGACACCTGCTTCAACCCACCTCCCCTGGCTTCGTAGAATCGCCGTCCCTCCCCGGCCCGGAAAGGAACCGCACCGCATGCGCTTGAGACTG
>NZ_SRLW01000040.1:0-44562 GCF_006518215.1 Myxococcus sp. AB025B | reverse complement strand
GTCCCGCCCACCGCGGACACGCTGGCCGCCTCCATCAGGAACTGGAGGATGATGGTGCGCTTCTTGGCCCCCAGCGCACGGCGCACGCCGATCTCCCGCGTCCGCTCGCGCACGGACACCAGCATGATGTTCATGATGCCGATACCGCCCACCAGCAGGGTAATCAGCCCCACGCCCGTGGCCGCGCCGTAGAGTGCGCCGGTGAGCTGCGCGTACATGTTGGCCAGCTGCTCCGGCCGGTTGATGGCGAAGTCGTCCTTCGCCTCCGGCGGCGTCCTGCGCTCGCGCCGCAGCGCCACGGTGAGCTGGTCCTGCACCTTGAGCACGTTGTCCGGCGAGTCCACCGACACCGCGATGTTGGGCGAGTTGCGCTTGCCGAAGTCCGCCTGGAAGGTGCGGAAGGGCACCACCACCACCGTGTCCTGGTTCTCCCCCAGGATGGTGCCCTTGGCCTCCAGCGAGCCCACCACGCGGTAGGGCTTGGAGCCCAGGATGATGCGGTGGCCCACCGGGTCCAGGCCCGGGAACAGCGTGCGCGCCAGCTCCGCGCCGATGACCGCCACCTGCGCCCGGTTGTCCACGTCCGCGTCCGTCAGGAAGCGGCCCTTGTCCACCGTGAACGAGGAGATGATGGCGTAGTCCGCCGTGGTGCCCAGCGCCGTCACCGACGCCATGCGCCGCTCCAGGAAGCGCGCCTCCACCCGGTCGTAGTAGAGCGGCGCGGCGGCCACCACGTGCTCGGAGGCCTGGAGGATGGGCTCCACCAGGTCCGCCGACAGGTTCTTCCGGTTGCGGTACTCCCACCAGTCTCCACGCATGGTCCAGGGGAACTTGGACACCTGGAGCGTGTTCGCGCCGATTTGCGCGAGCTGGTCCGCGAAGGACTGGTTGATGCCCTGGATGATGCCGACGATGGCCAAGAGCGTGCACACGCCCACGCCAATGCCCACCGTCGTCAGCACCGTGCGCAGCCGGTTGGCCCGCAGGGAGAACAGCGCGATGCGCCCTCCCTCCCACACGTCGACCCTGAAGCTCACGTGAAACCCTCTCGCGCCGGTGGGTGGCGCCGCACCGTTGGCCTGCCCCGGTAGAACGCCCTACGCCGGACGAGGTCGGGTGATTGCACGGAAGTTTTCAGCCCGCCACCTGCTTCCACCCGCGCGCGAGCACAACCACCGCCCGCGCGACTTCTTCCTGAGAGGTGTCCGGTCCGAGGGACAAGCGCACCGCCCCCAGGGCGTCCGCTTCCGGGATTCCCATGGCCCGGAGCACGGGCGACGCCGTCTCGCCCCCGTCGTGGCACGCCGAGCCGGTGGACGCGGCCACCTCCGGCGTCGCCGCCAGCACCGCCCCACCCCGAACCCCGGGAAAGCGGACGTTGAGCGTGTTGGGCAGCCGCTCGGCGTCCTGCCCGCTCAAGGCCAGCCCCGGCACCGCGTCTCGCAGTCCGGTCCACAGCCGCTCGCGCAGCGCGAGCATCGCCTGGGTGCCCTGGGCGAGCCGCCGCTCCGCCAGCTCACACGCGACGCCCAGCCCCACGGCGTAAGGGACGTTCTCGGTGCCGGGACGCAGGCCCCGCTCCTGCCCGCCGCCGAGCGTGACGGCCCGGAGCGGCGTGCCCTGTCGCACGTACAGCGCGCCCACGCCCTTGGGGGCGCGCAGCTTGTGGCCCACCAGCGTGAGCAGGTCCACGCCGAGCGTCGTCACGTCCACCGGCACCTTGCCCACCGACTGCGCCGCGTCGGTGTGCACGCTGGCACCATGGCGACGCGCGAGGGCCGCGAGGTCCGCCACCGGCTGCAGCACGCCCGTTTCGTTATTGGAGTGCATCAGTGACACGAGGGCGGTTTCGCCGCCCGCCGCGTCCAGCGCCTCGCGGGCGTCCTCCACGCGCACGCGCCCTTGTGCGTCCACGGGCAGCCACGTCACGCGCCAGCCGCGCCACTCGAGCGCGTCGCAGGGCAGCTTCGTGGCGGGGTGCTCGATGACGGAGGTGAGCAGGTGGCGCCGGTCCGCGCGCGCCTCGGCGGTGCCTCGGATGGCCAGGTTGTTGGCCTCTGTGCCGCCGGAGGTGAAGAGCACCTCGTCGGGCCTCGCGCCGATGAGCGCGGCGACCTTGCAGCGGGCCTCCTCCAGCGCCGCGTGGGCACGGCGGCCGTACGCGTGGCCGCTGGAGGGGTTGCCGAAGTGCTCGCGCAGGTACGGCAGCATGGCCTCCACCACCTCCGGGTCCACGGGGGTGGTGGCGTTGTGGTCCAGGTACAGCGGGCGCTCGGGGCTCATGGCCCCGCAGGATTACGGCAGCACCGTCACCGTGTCTCCCTCCAGGCGCACCGGGAAGGACACGGTGTTGGGGTGCACCGTCCCCTCGTCAACGATGTCGCGCGTGTCCACGCTGACCTGGAAGGTGTAGGTGCCGTCCGGCACGTCCGTGACGTCCACCCACTGGCACGGCACGTCGAGCGTGTAGATGTCCGACCAGCCCGCGGAGATGCCCATCGGCTCGTAGTAGTTCCACGGCTCCGCGTCCGCGCAGTAGCTCTGCACGTCCACCAGCGCGTAGCCCTGCTTGCGGCCGGACATCACCTGGTTCCCCCGGGCGTCGCGCAGCTCGTACGCGGCGAAGTTCGACAGGTGGTGGTGGCCGTGGCACTCGTCGAAGACATACATGTCCGGGTTCTCCTCGATGGGCGGGAAGATGGCGGCCTTGTTTCCCAGGTTCATGATGGACGTGCTGAAGCGCAGGAGCTTGCGGCGCCCCGGCGCGAGCACGCACTGCTCCTGCACCTCGCAGGAGTCGGCGGGGAAGTTCTTCCACGTCACGTGCGCGGTGCGCTCGAGCACATCCTGGTCCACGGTGAGGTCGGGCTTGCCGTTCACCGGGTCCAGGTTCAGGCCGCAGGACCTGGCGGCCATCAGGTGGGGAGGCTGCGCCGGCGACTTCGGCACGCGCCCTCCGGAGAAGACAGCCACGTCCCCGATGGGGTGCTCCAGCAGGTCCCCGGTCGGGACGGAGGCGACAATCAGGTCATCACGGCCATCGCCGTTGAGGTCCCCGGGCACCTCGACGCTGTAGCGCCGGTAGTTCTCATAGCCGTTGGGGATGGTGTCCGCGCGAGGCCAGGCCCAGACGGGGTGGAGCGACTGCGAGAGGTCCTCCTTGGGCGAGAAGAAGTAGAGCCGTCCCAGGGAGCCCATCACGAAGTCCTGGCGGTGACCGTCGCCGTCCAGGTCGCCCACGGCCTGGAAGCCGCCCAGCAGCGGGAAGGCCGGGTCCCCCTGCGTGGACCAGATGGCGGTCGACGCGTACGTCCCATCGGGCTCGGACAGGTGCACGGAGTACGGCCCGTTGTCCGCGGAGGCGACGGCCTCCCGGTGCCCGTCTCCGTTCATGTCCGGGAGCCGATAGCCCATCCGAAAGGGCTCATCGCGCACGGGCTCTGCCGACAGCAGGCCCTGACACGCGAAGGTGCTGCCCGGCTTGCAACCCAGGAAGTACGCGCGGCCTCCCGTCTGCTGGGTCATGAGCACGTCGTCGGCGCCGTCCCCGTTCAAATCCCCCACCACCTCGATGGCGTAGTAACCCGGGCGGGAGTGCACGAGGGTGAAGGGGCCCTGCTCCGAGCCCGGGGTCGCCCGGTAGAAGCTCTGTTCGGTGGCGCGGCTCACGATGAGGTCGTCGCGTCCGTCCCCATCCAGGTCCGCGAAGAGGCTGCTGAGGAAGAGGCCATTGCCCGGCGCGCGGAAGGCGGGCGCGGCCAGCATCGCCTTCAGGTCCGCCTGGCCCAGGAAGACCTGGCTGCCATAGCGCCCCTGGACGAGCAGGTCCGCGAACCCATCCCCGTTCACCTCGCCCGCCCTCACGCGCAACTGCATCCCGGAGGTCTGCGGATGCGTGTTCGTCCAGCTCATCCGCGCGGACGCGGCCTCGCTGGAGAAGTAGGGAGGCTGCCCCTTGAAGATGTACACGCCCCCGGGATGGCGCGTGGGGGCGAGCAGCACCTGGCAGGGCAATGAGCCGACCACCAGGTCCTTCTGGCCATCGCCATCGAAGTCCGCGAGCACCACCGAGCCACCGAAGCACTCCCCCGCCTCGGTCATGGTGCCCTTCACCTGCCACAGCGGCGTCTCCGACAGCTCCGGACCTGGCTCGGGCTGGGGCTCCGGGGGGTCCGGGTCGTCACACCCCCCCAGGACGGCCAACAGCATGGAGACCGATACGACGAAGGACAGACGCGGCATGGTCGCTCCTCTCGAACGCTCCGGCGCAAGGCGCCCCCCGCCGGAAGTCGTGAGGCGCAAGAGGCTATGTCCGTCGTCGCGGCCCTGTTTCCGATGCTTGCCGGATGAAGGGCATCTAGCGCCCTACGCCGGCTCGCGAGGGCACAGTGTCAGCGCGTGGACCTCCGCGCCCACGAGCACGCGCGTGTCATCCCAGCTCCACACCCCCTCGGTGCGGGCTGGCGCCGCGCCACCGAAGGTGGGCAGCACCGTCCACGGCAGGTCCACCAGGTGGCGGCCCCAGCGGCGCAGCACGTCCGCCAGCGCGTCGAGCGACTCGAGCGTGCCGGACTCCTCGTGCCCGTGTGGACAATCGAAGTGGTAGTGCCAGGGCATCGCCTCGGTCGCGGGGTAGATGTGCAGCGTGGCGGACAAGCGTTCCTCCCGGGCTTCGTGACGCGGCTCTTCGGTTCGCATCAGCGCTCCACCGTCAGCGCGAGCCCCTGCCCCACGCCGACACACAGCGAGGCGAGGCCCCGGCGCGCGCCCTGACGCTTCAGCTCGTGCACCAGCGTGGTGACGACGCGCGCCCCGCTGGAGCCCAGCGGATGCCCCAGCGCGATGGCGCCGCCGTTGACGTTGACCTTCTCCGACGGGAGCTTCAGCTCGCGCATGCACGCCAGGGCCTGCGCGGCGAAGGCCTCGTTGAGCTCCACCAGGTCCACGCAGTCCACGCTCCACCCCGCGCGCTCCAGCGCCGCGCGCGACGCGCCGACCGGCCCCATGCCCATGACGCGAGGGTCCACGCCCACGCTCGCGCTGCTCACGAAGCGCGCCAGCGGCGTGGCACCCGAGGACTTCAGCGCCGCCTCGCTCATCAGCAGCACCGCCGACGCACCATCGTTGAGCGTGGAGGAGTTGCCCGCCGTCACGCTGCCACCCGCGCGGAACGCGGCCTTCAAGCCGGACAGCCGCTCCAGCGACGTGTCCGCGCGCGGGCCCTCGTCCACCTGGACACGCACGGGAGCGCCCTTCGCCTGGGGCACGTCCACGGCGATGAGCTCGCGGGCGAAGCGCCCCTCGGCCTGCGCGGCCACGGCCTTGCGGTGCGACGCGAGCGCGAAGCCATCCTGCGCCTCGCGGGCGATGCCCCACTGCTCGGCCACGTTCTCCGCCGTCTCGCCCATCTGCTCCAGCGGGAACAGGGCGGCGAGCCTCGGGTTCGGGTAGCGCCAGCCCAGGGCGGTGTCCCACGCCTCCCACTTGCCGGAGGGGAAGCCGTCCTCGGGCTTGGGCATGGACCACGGCGCGCGCGTCATCGACTCCACGCCGCCGGCGAGCACGATGTCCGCCTCGCCCAGCCGAATCATGCGGCAGCCCTGGATGATGGCCTCCAGGCCGCTGGCGCACAGGCGGTTGACGGTGACGCCAGGCACCGAGCGCGGCAGGCCCGCGAGCAGCAGCGCCATGCGCGCCACGTTGCGGTTGTCCTCGCCCGCCTGGTTCGCGCAGCCGAGGAACACCTCGTCGACGCGCGCGCCGTCCAGTGCGTTGCGCTCCAGCACCGCGCGCAGCACGTGCGCGGCGAGGTCATCCGGCCGCACGCCCTTGAGCGCGCCTCGGAACCGGCCGATGGGGGTACGGACCGCGTCGACGATGAAGGCCTCTGCCATGAGATGGGCTCCGGGAGGGTGCGTTCAGAGATAGAGGCGCCGCGGGTCCAACCGCTCGCGCAGCAGCGACAGCACGGACGTGTCGGGCTCACCCGTGGTGCGCACGGAGTCGGCGACGCGCAGCGACCAGCCACACGCGTCGCGCACCTGCTCGGGTGTCACGCCGGGGTAGACCTCGGACAGCACGGCCTCGCCGGTGGCATCGAAGTCGAGCACGCCCAGGTCGGTGATGATGCGCGTCGGTCCACCGCCGGGAAGGCCCAGCTCCGCGCGCGTCCTGCCGTTCATCCGGTGGCCGGGGCTCGTGATGAAGTCGCACTTCTCCACGAAGGTCCGCTTGCCCATGCGCATGACGATGAGCAGCCGCCGCGCGTGCACCGCGATTTCGCACGCGCCGCCGCTGCCGGGCAGGCGCACCTTGGGGTTCGCGTAGTCGCCGATGACGGTGGTGTTGATGTTCCCCCACCGGTCCACCTGCGCGCCGCCCAGGAAGCCCACCTCGATGAGCCCACGCTGGAGCAGGCACTGGAAGATGTCCGCCTGCCCCACCACCGCGAGCGAGTCCGTGACGAGCGACGGGTCGCCGATGGACACGGGCAGCCGCTCGGGAATCGCGCCCACGGCGCCGGACTCGTAGATCATGAACAGGCCCGGCGCATGCGTGGCGCGCGCCAGGTTGCACGCGAGGTTGGGCAGGCCGATGCCCACGAAGACGACGTCGCCGTCGTGGAGCTCCTGGGCCGCGCGCCACGCCATCCGCTCGGACGCGGTGGAGACGTTGTTCTCAGTACCCATAGTCCACCCCCTCGCAGACGCGAGCCTTCGCGCGCAGCTTGTCGAGCAACCCCGTCTCCAGCTTCGCCAGGTAACCCTGGCGGTCCTTCACGCCGTGGACGAACTCCTCCAGCCAGGCCCGGTACGTCTCCGGCTTGCGGGAGATGTCCTCCCACTTCACGTAGAAGTCGTTGTCCCGGTCGTGGAAGCCCTGCACGAAGCTGGGGTGGCAGCCCCAGGGCTCGTGCACCACGTGGCTCACGATGATGCCGGGCACCAGCGTGCGGTTGGGGTCCTTGCGGATGACCTCGGTGGGCACGATTTGCTCGGCCACGACGATGACCTTGCGCGCGGCGAAGGCCACCTCCTTCTGCGAGCCGAGCAGGCCCCACACCTGCGCGTTGCCCTCCGCGTCCGCGCGCTGGCAGTGGATGATGGCCACGTCTGGATGGAGCGCGGGCACGGTGGCCAGCTCCCGCTCCGTGTACGGACAGCGCACCGTCTTGATGGCCGGGTTCACCCGCGCGATGTCCGCGCCCTGGTAGTTGCTCAGCGGCCAGAACGGCAGCCCCGCGCTCGCGGCGAGGAAGCGCGAGAGCAGCCCGAAGTGCGAGTACTCCTCCAGCTCCAGCCGCTCCGTGGAGGACGCCTCGCCGCGGCGGCGCAGCGCGTGCAGGCTGCCCACGCCGGGGTTGCCCGCCCAGCTGAAGACGAGCTTCTTCACCGCACCCGCCTCGATGAGCTGGTCGTAGACCAGGTCCGGGGTGAGCCGGATGGCCGTGAGGTCCTTGACGCCCTGGCGGATGATTTCGTGGCCCGCGGCGAAGCAGATGAGGTGCGTGAAGCCGTCGATGACGATGGAGCTGCCGTCCTTGACGCTGGCCGAGATGGCCTCGCGCATGGAGCAGCGCTTGTCCACGGCGCCAGGCTTCACAGCTTCACCCCCGCCGCGACCCGGGCGGGCGCGACCTTGGACACGTCGAGCGACAGCTCGCGCAGGCACTCCTCCAGGATGCGCAGCATGACGGCCACCTCGTGCTCGCCGACGACGAGCGGCGGCGCGAAGCGGATGGTGGACTTGCCGCACGACAAGAGCAGCAGGCCCTTGCGGAACGCGAGCTGCTCCAGCTCGCCCACGTAGGCGCTCGCGGGCTCGCGCGTCGCGGGGTCCACGAACTCCGCGCCCACCATGAGGCCCACGCCACGCACGTCGCCGATGACGGGGTGCCGAGACTGCAGCTCCCGCAGCCCACGCTGGAGCAGCGCCCCGGTGGCGCGCACGGAGTCGAGCAGCCCCTCCACCACGTCCAGCGTGGCGAGCGCCGCCGCGCAGCACACGGGGTTGCCTCCGTAGGTGCTGCCGTGCGAGCCGCGAGGCCACGTCATCACCGACTCCTTCGCGATGATGGCGCCCAGCGGCATGCCGGAGGCGATGCCCTTGGCGGACAGCAGGATGTCCGGCATCACGCCGAAGTGCTCCGCCGCGAACATGTGCCCGGTGCGGCCGATGCCCGACTGCACCTCGTCGAACACGAGCAGGATGCCGTGCGCATCGCAGATGCGGCGCAGCTCCGTCAGGAAGCTCGCTGGGGGCACCACGTAGCCGCCCTCACCGAGGATGGGCTCCACGAAGATGGCGGCCACCTCGCGAGGGTCCACGTGGTTGACGAACCACTCGCGCTCCAGCGCCAGGGCCGGGTTGCACGCGTCGCCACACGCCTGGGGCGCGCAGCCATTGGGACAGCGGTACGGGTTGGCGTACGGGACGTGGATGACGCCGGGCAGGAGCGGCCCGAAGAAGGCGCGCTGGGCCACCTTCGACGAGTTGAGCGAGATGGCGCCGTAGGTGCGCCCGTGGAAGCCGCCCTTGAAGGCGACGATGTACTGGCGGCGCGTGTGGTGCCGCGCGAGCTTGATGGCGCCCTCCACCGCCTCCGTGCCGGAGTTGGTGAGGAAGACCTTCTTGGGTCCCATCTCGGGCAGGTAGCCGGCGAGCCTGGCGCAGAGCTTCGAGAAGGCGTCGTAGTAGAAGTCCGTGCCGCAGATGTGCAGGAAGCGGCCCGCGGCCTCCTGGACGGCCTTCACCACGTGCGGATGCGCGTGGCCCGTGGAGGCCACGGCGATGCCCGCCATGAAGTCGAGGAAGCGGTTGCCGTCGACGTCGTGGACCCACGGGCCCTCGCCGCGCTCGACGACGAGCGGGTACTCCTTGATGTACGAGGGCGAGCTGAAGCGCTGGTCCAGCTCGATGATGGCGCGCGCCTTCGGCCCCGGCAGGGCGGTCTTCACTTCGGGATGGAGCATGGTCATGGAGATCTCCTGTCGAGGGCGTCAGCCCATCCGTGTCTGCGCCTGCTCGCGCAGGAATTGAGCGACGTAGTAGGGGCCGCAGCCGCCCTTGCCGGACCCGCCGCTGCCCTTCCAGCCGCAGAAGGACTGCACGCCGGGCCACGCGCCCGTCGTCGCGCCCGTGCGACGGTTGGCGTAGAGGACGCCCGCCTCGGCCTGGGCCATGAACCGCTCCACGTCCTCGGCGTCGCGGCTGAAGATGCCCGCGGTGAGGCCGTAGTCGCAGTCGTTGGCCAGCCGGAGCGCCTCGTCCAACGTCGAGAAGCGCGTCACGCCGACGAAGGGCAGGAACAGCTCGTCGCGCATCAGGCGATGTCCGTGCGACAGCGCCACCACCGTGGGCTCCACGAAGTACCCCTTCGCGAGCGCCGCATCCAGGCGGGGACGTCCTCCTCCCGCAATCACCGCGCCATCCTGGCGGGCCTCGTCCACGGCGCGCTCGAAGCGCTTCACCGCCGCGGCGTTGATGACGGGGCCGGTGAAGACGGACGCGAGCGACGGGTCCCCCACCCGCGCGCCGCGCGCCTTCGCGGCGAGGCCGTCGGTGAACGCGTTGTACAGCGACTCGTGCACGTAGATGCGCGACAGCGCGCTGCACTTCTGACCGGACATGCCGAAGGCGGAGCGGAAGCAGCCCTCGATGGCGGCCTCCAGGTCCGCGTCGCGACAGACGATGGCCGGGTTCTTCCCGCCCAGCTCCAGGAGGCACGGCCGCACGCGGCCCGTGGACATCTGCCGGTGCAGCGCCATGCCCACCGCCTTGCTGCCGGTGAAGGACACGCCGTCGATGCCGGGGTGGCGCACCAGCGCGGCGCCCACCGTCTCGCCCTCGCCGTGCGCGACCTGGAAGACGCCCGGAGGCAGGCCCGCGTCGACGAGCGCCTGGTACAGGCCCTCCGCGCACCAGGGCGTCTCCTCGCTGGGCTTGAGGATGACGCTGTTGCCGCCGAGCAGCGCGCCGCCGCTCATCCCCGCCGCGAGCGCGAGCGGGAAGTTGAACGGCGAGATGACGACGAAGACGCCGTAGGGCCGCAGCACGCTGCGCGTGTCCTCGTTGGGGGACAGCCGCGCCATGGGCCGCGAGTAGCCGTCCGCCTGCTCGAGCTGACCGGCGTAGTAGCGCAAGAGGTCCGCGGACTCCTCCACGTCACCGAGCGACTCGAGCCGGCTCTTGCCCACCTCCAGCGTCATGCGCGCGGACAGCTCCAGGCGCCGCTCGGAGATGAGGTCCGCGGCGCGACGGAGGATGCGCACGCGCTCCTGCCAGGGCGTCGCGCCCCAGCCGCGCTGGGCCTCGCGCGCCACGCGCACCACGCGGTCCACCTCGGCCACGGGGGTGCGGTGCACGGAGACGAGCAGCTCGTCCGGCCGCGCGGGGTTGCGGCTCTGAAGCAGATCTCCGCTCCGGAACGCCTCGCCGCCGAGCCACGACGGCAGCTCTCCGCCCAGCTTCGAGCACACGGCGGTGAGCGCCTCGTCGAACCGCGCGTGCAGCGCGGACAGGTCCGCCTCCAGCACCGAGTAGGTGATGCGGAAACTCATGACGCCTCCTGGAAGAAGTGGTGGATGCCGCGGGCGAGCGTGTCGACCAGCTCGTCGACCTCCGCCTCGGTGATGACCAACGGGGGGCCGACCATGAGCAGGTCCCCGTTCGTCCCGTCCGCGTGGCCCGTGTTGGACCAGAGGACGAGCCCTCGCTCGAACAGCGCCGCGAGCAGCCGCTCGATGACCTTGCGCGCGCGCGGGAAGGGGCGCTTGCTCGCGGTGTCCTCGACCAGCTCGATGCCGGCCATCAGCCCCACGCCCTGCACGGAGCCGACGTGCGGCAGCGCGCCCAGCGCCTCACGCAGCCGGCGCTGGAGGTGCGCGCCCACGCGCTCGGCATGGGCCACCAGGTCGTGCCGCTCGTAGTAGTCGAGCACCGCCAGCCCCGCCGCCGTCATCGCGGGCGCCTGGAGGTAGGTCTGCGCGTGCATGAAGCCGCCCGAGCCCCGCCGCAGCTCCTCCAGGTGCTCCTCGCGGATGAGCAGCGCGCTCAGGGGCGCGTAGCCCCCGCTGATGCCCTTGCCGAGCACCAGCACGTCCGGGGTGAAGTGGAACAGGTCGCTGGCGAAGAAGCGGCCGGTGCGACCGCAGCCGCACATGACCTCGTCGGCGATGGTGAGGATGCCGTACTCGCGGCACACGGCGCTCACCCGCTCGAAGTACCCGGGCGGCGGAGGTGACGCGCCCGCGGACGAGCCGATGACGGGCTCCGCGATGAAGGCGGCGATGGTGTCGGGGCCCTCGCGACGAATCGTCTCCTCGAGCAGCCGCGCGTAGTGCTCGGCGCCGTCCTGCGCGTAGTCCTCCAGCCCGGAGCGGTACGGGTACGGCGCGGGCGTGGTGACGACCTCCGCCAGCAGGGGGCCGAAGAAGGTCTTGTAGTGGGGCCGGCCCGACAGCGAGAGCGCGTACAGCGTGTTGCCGTGGTAGCCGGGCACGCGCGCGATGACCTTGCCGCGCTGGGGCTGGCCTCGCTCCACCCAGAGCTGACGCACGAACTTCACCGCGGCCTCCACCGCCTCGGAGCCCGAGCCGAGGAACGCGGCGCGCGTGAGCCCCTGGGGCGCGAGGGCGCACAGGCGCGCGGCGAGCTCCTCGGTGACGTCGGTGGTGAAGTGGGTGCCGTTGACGTAGGCGACGCGCAGCAGTTGCTCGTGGATGCGGTCCGCCACCTCGCGGTTGCCGTGGCCCACGCTGGCCACGAGCGCTCCGGCGGAGGCGTCGAGGTAGCGCTTGCCGCTCGCGTCGAAGAGGTGGACGCCCTGGCCGTGCGTCACCACGGGGAAGTCGCGCGCGAGGTTGCGCAGCAGCACGTTCCCCTCGGGGTAGCGCACCGTGTGCCTGGCTTCGTCCCGCATCGTCCGTCCTCCACGCAGCGCGGACGACCGGAGGTCGCCCGACAGGGCTCCCGCGCGGAAGAAGGGCAGTCACAATGCGCGCGTGAGCGCACACCAGGCCCCGACTGGAGCCCACGGACCGACCTTCGCCCCCACGGGCGACTGGAGACACGGGGGATGGAGGTCGGAGAAGTCGAGCGCGCGTGAGGGCCCGTCGAGGCACGAGCGCCGCTCGAACCTTCCGGCCGTCCCACGCGGCTCCAGGTCGAAACCGTCCGTGGATTTCTCCCACGGTCGGATGCGGGCAGGTCTTCGGGCTCGTGAGCGCTTCGGCCTTGGGGGCCGGCTTCCTACGACTCGTCGCTTCCCAGCTCCACGAGGGAACCAGTGCGGATGACGAGGCTCGTTCTCACTTACCGCTGCGGGGCAGCCCCGGATTCGAACCGGGTTCCCTTTTAAGCTCGGACCGAGGTCCGGGCACCAACATGGGGCGGTATGTACTGTCCGCCTCTTCGGACTGTCAAGCGAAGCGCCGGTGCGCGCTCGACGCGCGTGGACATGACGGCTGGCGGTGCTCAGGGATGTTCGACGAGCGACCTGCCGTGCATGAGCGCTGGCGCATCCGGTGCGCAGGCGTCACCTTCATGGGTGGCTCTTGCGCGCCGGAGGACGCCCCGAGACCATGGCCCCGTCCGCCACGCCCCCCGCCGCCGCGCCCTTCACGGTCACCCGTGCACAGCGGGTGTTCACGATGTCGGGCGCGCTGCTCGGGCTGCTGCTCGCGGCGCTGGACCAGACCATCGTGGCCACGGCGGGGCCGTCCATCCAGGCGGACCTGGGCATCTCCCCCGCGCTCTATCCGTGGCTGACGACGTCGTACCTGGTCGCGTCGACGATGATGGTGCCCGTGTGGGGGAAGCTGTCGGACCTCTTGGGCCGGCGCGTGGTGCTGGCGGCGGGCATCGTCGTGTTCCTGCTGGGCAGCTTCCTGTGCGGCGTGTCGCGCTCGACGGTGACGCTCATCCTGTATCGCGCGGTGCAGGGGGTGGGCAGCGCGGCGCTCTTCACCGCGTCGCTGTCGGTGGTGGCGGACCTCTATCCGCCGCGCGAGCGAGGCAAGTACCAGGGCCTGTTCGGCGCGATGTTCGGCCTGTCGAGCGTGGTGGGACCGCTGGCGGGAGGCTTCATCACGGACCGGCTGGGCTGGCACTGGGTGTTCTTCATCAACCTGCCGGTGGGCGCGGTGGCGCTCGCGCTCGTGCTCTCGCGCATGCCGGCGCTCAAGCCGCCGGGAGCCTCGCGCGGGAAGCTGGATGTGACGGGCGCGGTGCTGCTGGCGCTGGCGGTGGTGCCGCTCTTGCTCGCGCTCAGCCTGGGGCGTGGCGCGGAGCAGGTGGCGCACGGTGGCGGCTGGGCGTGGAGTTCGTGGCAGGTGCTGGGGTTG
Source organism: Myxococcus sp. AB025B (assembly GCF_006518215.1). Lineage (NCBI taxonomy): Bacteria > Pseudomonadati > Myxococcota > Myxococcia > Myxococcales > Myxococcaceae > Myxococcus > Myxococcus sp. AB025B. The sequence continues at coordinate 31,219 of NZ_SRLW01000040.1, read as the reverse complement.
TTCGCGCTCGCGGCGGTGGGGACGGGGTTGTTCCTGCGCGAGGAGAGGCGCGCGCGGGAGCCGCTGCTGGACCTGAAGCTGTTCCAGGACCGGACGTTCGCGCTGGGCAACGCGGCGGTGTTCGTCATCGGCGCGGTGTTCCTGTCGGGCGTGGTGTTCCTGCCGCTGTTCATGGTGAACGTGGTGGGGCTGTCGGCCACGCACTCGGGGCTGACGTTGACCCCGCTGACGTTGGGCGTGGTGGCGGGCAACATCCTGAGCGGTCAACTGGTGTCACGCATCGGCCGGTACAAGGGATTGATGCTGGGCTCGCTGGTGGTGTTGATGGTGGGCTTCACGGTGATGGGGTTCACGCTGACGCCCACGTCGACGCAGACGGAGGTCACCGTGAAGATGGTCCTGGTGGGCGTGGGCCTGGGACCGTCGATTCCGCTCTACACACTGGCCATCCAGAACGCGGTGTCACCCCAGCGCATCGGCGTGGCCACGGCGATGGCCACGTTCTTCCGTCAGCTCGGGATGACGCTGGGCGTGGCGCTGCTCGGCGCGGTGTTCGCGACGACGCTGTCGCATCAACTGGGCACCCGCGTGGCGAGCGCCACGGAGGGACTGCCGCCGAAGCTGCGCGCCGAGCTGGCGTCCGCGGTACCCGGTGTCGGAGGCAGCGAGGCGGGCCCCGCGCAGTCGGCCTTCCAGGCGGAGAAGGTGAAGGAGCGCGTGCGCGCGGAGCTGGAGGCCGAGCGGCAGGCCCTTCAGCGCCCGGAGGTACGGGAAGCAGCGTCCTCTGATGCGAACGCACGCGAGCAGCCTGCGGCGGAGTCAGCGGTTTCCGCTGTGGACGCGAAGGAGCAGCGGGCGATGGAGGCGGTCGACCGGACGGCGCTGGCGCTGAAGGAGTCCTTCACGCGGGCGGTGGAGGCGGTGTACCGCTGCGCCATCTTCGTCGCGCTGCTCGCGTTCCTGGTGACCCTGAGGCTGCCTGAGCAACCCCTGCAACGCGGGCGCGCGCGTGCAACGGCGCCCACGGAGTGAGCTCGGCGGCGCGCAACGAGCACGGAGGCGGACCGAGCCGACACTGTGTGAGCACACGGGAGGGGTGTGCCGGGTGTCACCGCCACGGACCGGACAGCGCCGGGCTCACGCGGCGGTGAGCGCGGAGGACTCCGAGTCGAGCGTGTAGATGCGCACGGGGTGGGGCACGCCCTTGACGGGGTGGTGCCCCAGGTCCTTCACGTCGCCACGGTAGTGGGAGACGAAGGACTCGGAGAGGAGCACGGGCTCGTTGAGCCCCGCGCACAGGCCCGCGATGCGGCTGGCCAGGTTCACGGCGGGGCCGATGACGGTGAAGTCGAGCCGGTCCGACGCGCCGATGTTCCCGTACATCACGTCGCCGACGTGGAGCGACGCGCCGAACTCGTAGGTGGGCAGGCCCCTGCGGCGGCGCGAGGCGTTGTCCTGCTCGCTGGCACGCACCGCCTCGTGCACGGTGCGCGCGGCGGCGGCGCAGCGGTCCTCCACGAGGGCGTGGTCGTCGATGCGGAAGATGGCCAGCACGGCGTCGCCCATGAACTTGAGCACCTCCGCGCCGTGCGAGTGGAAGGCGCCGACCATCGTCTCGAAGTAGGCGTTGAGCAGCTCGAGCAATGCGTCACGGGGCAGCGCATCCGACAGCGCGGTGAAGCTGCGCAAGTCGCTCAGGCAGATGACGGCGGAGGTCGTCTCGCCGTCGCCGCGCCGAATCTGTCCCTGGAGGACGCGGCGCCCCGCGTCGCGGCCCAGGTACGTGTCGAGCAGCACGCCCGTCATGTCCTTGCGCGCGAAGACCTCCAGCACCAGTTCCAGGATGGGCTGCAGCTCGTGAAGCAGGGCGCGGTGCGCGTCCGTGAAGCCCCCGGGCTCGGAGGTGGCCCAGGAGACGCCGTGGCGCGAGTCATCACTGAAGCACACCGGCAGCGCGAGGTACTCGGTGAGCCCCTCGGCGCGCAGCTCGGTGAACATGGGGAAGTCGCCGTCCGGGAGCGGCTGCTCCAGGCGGCGGTGGATGACGGGCAGCCCTTCGCGCAGGGCCTTGAAGGGGCTCTTCGAGAACGCGGGCAGGTGCTGGAGACCGTGGGGGTGGACCTCGGCGGTGGCGCCATGTCCGAGGCGCCAGCGGAAGCTCCGGGCGTGCAGGAGCGGGTGCAGCGTGAAGAGGACGATGGAGGCGCGCGACACGGGCACACCGCACGCGGTCAGCCGTTCACACAGGCCCGACAGCAGCGGCACGGGATTGGGCAGACGCCTTGCTTCCACGGCGAGCCAGCCCACCACGGACGAGAAGGCATGGTCGCGCAGGCTTCGCGAGTCTCCGTCATTCACTTTCACGAGGCACCCACCACCCCCCGGCGGGCCGAGCCGGGCCGGGCGCGAAGCAACCATGACGAACCCGGAGCGTCAACGGAGACCTCGGAGAGCGAGCGGGCGGGTGCCTGTCCCCGCCTCCCCTCCCCCGCGTGTGCGTGGACCTCACAGCTCGTCGAACAGGTCGACGACGGCCTGCGCCAACAACTCCTGCTCGTCGGAGGAATGCTGCGACGCGTACGTGAGGACATCCTGAACGCCCGCCGCGTCCCTGCTCCAGAAGAGCGTCTTCAGCCGCGCTCGCAACAGCGCGCCCTCGTCCCCCGCCGAGTCGAGTGCTTCGCGTGTGGACTGCGTCCCCACCAGCTTGACGTAGACGAACATGTCGAAGCTGTCCTTGGACTTCGTGGGCCGCTGCTCGCGCTTGGCGCGCTCCTTCATCGTGAGGAAGCCCACGGCGTCGGGCAGGAGAATCGCCAGGGACTTGCCGCCCACGGGGAGTGACACACGCTGGCTCCGACGCAAGGCGACGCGAGAGTCCAGCAGCGGCGTCATCTGCGTCGGCAACGCCTCGAGCTCGGCATCACCTGGCGCGAAGAGGTCCAGGTCCATGCGCTGGCCACTGGGCAGGTCCTTCGACCAACGGTAATCCCTCAAGCGTCGGGAGAAGCCTCGTGCCGAGAAGACCTCGGGGAGCCGGCCCGCCATGAACTCCGAGCCGTCCATGTCGAACAGCAGGTCGGGCTCGAACGAGAACCCCCGCTCCACGGCCACGCCCGTGTCCGTCTCGACGGCGATGACCCCCGAGCCTCCGCGACGCTTCGACTCCAACGCGAGCACCTGTCCACCGATGAGCATCACGGGCGTCGACAGCGCTCCCAGGTCGAGCAACAGCTCCCGGAGCTCGCCCAGGATTTCGTCGAACCGCTCCTCGTCGGTCACTCGAAGTCCTCAACGAGCGGCAACGACCTCGCGAAGCGACGCAGCAGCTCGTCCGCCTGTTCCTCGCCGCGCCCGCCGCTGTGCTGGAAGTCCACGGCCAGTTGGGGGAGCGATACACCCGGGCCATGGGGAAGGGCGCGCGGACTGAAATAGATGCCTCCCACCTCCGTCTCTGCGGAGGGCTCCGCGCGGAGAATCCAGAAGTTGTGCGGCGTCATCCGGCGCAGCTCGAAGGCGCGGATGGCCGCCTCCTGCGAACCGGAGAGATAGAGCCCGTGGGGCAGCCCCGAGACGAATCGCTCCTCGGGCTCGAGGCCGCTCGCCAGGGAGAAGATGGAGCGAATCCCCTGGGAGCTCAGCCTCCGATACCCCGCCTCGAGCGCCTGCGACGTCGTGGAGGGCGCGTTGAACCCCTCCTTCGAGATGGCGGTGGGACGCCCGTGCTTCATCCACGTCTTGAGCAGCCCCACGGGCTCGCGAAGGCGCACGCCGCCACCGACGTCCACCAGTCCCTCCTGGGTGAGTCGCTTGATGACCCCATGCGCATACGCGTAGCTCGTCTGGGTCAGGTCCGAGAGCGCGCGCACCGTCCAGCGGCGACCAGGAGACTCGAGCAGCACACGCACGATGCGACTGCCCTTGCCATGGAACACGGGCTCACGCGGGACACGGTTCGCGGAACCGCGCCCCTGAATCCGGATGAAGGTGCTCCCGGTGCGCAGGAAGAACGTGCCGCGTTGATCCACCAGCGCGAGCTCTTCGTTCGCACAGGCCTCGACCACGCGAGGCGACGCGGAGTCGGTGACGAGCATCGGCACACGGAAGGTCGGCAGCTTGTCGAAATCCGTTTCCCGGTGACGAAGCTGCTCGCGGAGCGACAGCAGCTTGTCCTTCTGGGCCACCACCTGCGCGGGGAACAGGGGCGCGCGGTAGCTCAACAGCACCGGGACCCTGGCCTCCGGAAGTCGGACCTCCGCGAGGTCATACGCCGACTCTCCTCCCGGACCGGTCCGCGGGATGATCAACCCCTCCTGACGCACCAGCTCCACGCCCGCCGGAAGCGTCGGCGGGTCCTTCCAGAACTCTTCCCTGAAGTGGGGTCTATCGGGCTTCATTCAATTTTGTCGATACTGGCATGATGCCGGCAAAAAAGCCGGCAATTTGCCGGCATTTTCGCCATATCGACAAAATTAAGTCACCGAACCTCAAGCCCGCTCAGGCGCCACGGAGGGGCTCGGAATCCCGAGCCCCCTCCCCTGCTCAGTGCCCCGACGAAGCCTTCGGAGGCGCGGCCACCGGCGCACCGCCGCCCGGGGGCGCGGTGGGAGCCTCCGGCCGCGCGAGCGTGTCCGGGGACTCGGCCATCGCGTACGTCACCCACGCGGTGGCGGCCGTGCTGCGCGCCAGGTCCTGCGGGTCCACCTTGTCCAACGTGTCCGCGTGCGTGTGGTGCACGTCGAAGTAGCGGCTCGCATCCACCTCCACGCCGAAGAACGGCACGCGCGCGGGGAGCAGCGGGCTGATGTCCGCTCCGCCCGCCTCACGCGTGGAGAACTGCGCCGCGCCGAGCGCCACCAGCGGCGACAGCCACGGCTCCAGCAGCTCCTTGCCACCCGGGCCCGAGCGCAGGCTCACCGCCACCGGCCGCCCGCCACCCGAGTCCATCTCCATGGCGGCCACGTGCTTGGACAGCTCCGCCGCGTGCGCCTCCGCATACGCGCGGCCACCGCGCAGGCCGTTCTCCTCATTCATGTACAGCACCACCCGCACCGTGCGCCGGGGCGCCTGCGGCAGCTTCGCGATGAGCCGCGCGGCCTCCATCACCATCACCACGCCCGCGCCGTCGTCATGCGCGCCGGTGCCCACGTCCCACGAGTCCAGGTGCGCGCTGATGAGGACAATTTCCTGCGGCTTCTCACGGCCGCGCACCTCGGCGACCACGTTGTGCGAGTCCGCGTCCGGCAACTCCGAGCACCCGAGCACCATCTTCACGCGCACCGGCCCCTTCGCGAGCAGACGGTGCAGTTGGTCCGCCTCCTCCGTCGTCACCGACGCGGCGGGGATGCGAGGCCCCTCGTCATCGAAGCGGGTGGAGCCCGTGTGCGGCGTGCGCAGCGACGCCGTGGCCAGCGAGCGCACCAGCGAGCCCACCGCGCCCGCCTTCGCCGCGAGCGCCGGGCCTCGACCGCGCAGCCCCGCGAAGCGTCCGTAGTCCGCGGGCGACGACATGGTGTGGTTGAAGAAGACAATCTTCCCCTTCACCGAGTCACCCAACGTGGCGAGCGCCTCCAGCGACGTCACCTCCACCACCTCGGCGGTGAGGCCCTCGGGGGCCGTCGGCGGGCTGCCACCCAGCGCGAGGATGAACAGCGGATGGCCGCGCGTGGTGGCGGAAGGGAGAATCTCCGCGCGCTCCTCGCCGCGCACCCAGCGAGGCACCTTCACGGGCTCGGTCCATGCCTTCACGCCGTCGGCCTTGAAGCTCTTGAGGGCCCACTGCACCGCGGCGGCGGCGCCCTCGGAGCCCGACAGGCGCGGGCCAATCCCATCCGTCAGCTCCGCGAGGCGCGCGTAGGAGTGTCCTTCCGTCAGCGCGGGGCCCACCAGCTTCTCCGCCACGGCCAGCGGCGGCGCATATGCCTTCTTCGCGGGCGCGGCGGACCTCGCGGGGGCCTGGGGCTTCGCGGGAGCGGCGGGGGCTGCGCCCGACACGAGCTGCAGCGCCAGGGATGACGACAGGATGAGCGTGGAGACGGGCAAGAGGACCTCCGGAAGAGGCGCCCACTCTCCGCCCGGCCCTCAGGGCTCGCAAGCCAGATGCGCTCGACGCACCGTGCGAGTCACGGACGCTTGCCTGGCGACTATGGAGAGGATTTCGGAGAATCCCAGGGGCCACCGCGCGCCGAGAGGGGGAACGCGGCGCGCGGGGCTCAACTGGGACTTCATACGACGGTATCGCTTTTGGGGGAGGCGATAGCCGCCGCTGCGTCTCACTCTTTAGGGAGGAAACGTGGCGGGCATGTTGAAGATCATTCGCAACGCCGTCAAGCCCGGCACCTCACTCAGCGTACAAGCGAACAACTTTTCCCAGGAAGTGGTTCAATTTTACAGCGACATGGATATTTAACGTAGGCCAAGGTAGGTGGATCCCAAGAACAGACATGGTGCCGTTGAAGCCAGGCCCTGTCCGCCAGCGTGTTAGAGGCCGTCCGAGGAGAACCATGCCCTCCAACCTGACGCGACGCCCCCAAGCGACGGCCTTCAGCATCGAGGACCTGATGGACAAGGTCCAAAGAGGGGAGGTCCGAGTCCCCTCGTTCCAGCGCCCCTTGAAATGGACCGCCGAGGACGTCCGCGCTCTCTTCGACAGCGTATACCGGGGGTATCCCATCGGGACGCTGTTGTTCTGGAAGCACGAGGCGCCGGCGGAGCGGCTCCAGTATGGCCCGTTGCGCATCGATGCGCCGTCGTCGTCGCAGGCCCTGTGGGTGGTGGATGGACAGCAACGCCTCTCGTCCCTGGCCACTGTTCTACTGCGAGAGGAGGCCGCAGAGACGAGAGGGCAGGATGACTTCTCGCTCTTCTTCGACCTGGAGACCGAGGAGATCATCCACCCCGACGACACGAAGGAGTTCAAGACTCACTGGCTCCCGCTGAACGTCACGCTGAACAGCGAGCACCTGCTGGAGTGGCTGGACCGCTATCCGGGCCGCGCTCAACACCCAGAGCACACGAAGTCGGCCATCCGGTTCGGCAAGGCGATTCGTGAGTTCCAGGTCCCCGCGTACATCGTCGACGCTGACGAGGAACAGACCCTTCGCATCATCTTCAAGCGGCTGAACACATCGGGGAAGCCGTTGAGTCAGGAAGAGGTCTTCAATGCCTTATATGGAAGCACGACAGGGAAAAGGCGCCTCGACCTGCAGGCCATATCGCAGGAACTAGAAGAACTGGGCTTCGGTAGTTTTGACCCGGAGTTCTTGGTCCAAGCAGTCCTCGCGACGCAAGGGCTGAACTACACACAGAGTTTCCAGACGCAACTGCGCGAAGATGAGAATCTAGCTCCTGTTCTGGCCCAAACAAGCGAAGCGCTTCGCGACGCAATCATCTTCCTCAAGCTCGACGCAGGCTTCCCTCACCGCAGCTTTCTTCTACAGCAAACCTATCCACTTCTTGTCCTTGCTCGATTCTTCCATCTCCATCCCACCCCCAGCCCCCGTTCAAGAACACTGCTGAGTCGTTGGCTCTGGCTAGATCTCTTCATTCGTGCTTATTGCGGTTTCCATCGTTCCTCGATCGGCAAATACATAAACAGCGTTAGCGATAGCGAAGAGCACTCCATTCAACAGTTTTTTGCGCTGACGCGAACCGACGAACCTTCTCTTCCCGCAGGGTCCATCGAGAGCAGCTTTGCGATAGGTCACGTCGTCGATCTCAGAATATTCATGTGGTCCGGGCTTAGTGCCTGGATTCACCTGGCAATGATGGATGCTCGCCCCCGACACCTCCTCACTGGACGGAAACTCGATACTTCAGCACTCCTGAGCGAACAGGGCGCAGCCGCGTTCATTCCCATCCTGCCGGCTGGTGTCGGTGCCTCGCCTCGTAGCTTTGATGACCTCATACCGGATCATCGCCGGGAGATCGCCAACCAGCTCTCTCACCCCGAGATTCCTGACGCGTCTCCGGTGAAAATCCTCCGCTCGGCGCTCACTGAACCAGAGATTCTCCAAAGTCATCTCATCTCCCCAAACGCACGATTGGCCTTGGAGCAAAAACGAGTTGAGGACTTCCTCGCACTGCGGGCTGAAACCATCGCGACACACTTCGAGGCGTTCCTTTATTCCAAAATGAGATGGGATGAATCGGAACGCCCTTCTATCCAGTCACTCGTCATCTCCGACGAAGAGGACTGACATGGATCCCAACTCCTCCGGAATCCTCGACGTCCACCTGAACGACGTCCACGTCGGCACGCTCACGCTGCTCTCGGACGAGCGCATCGAGTTCGTCCTCTCTGACGCCTATCGCCAGCGCGCCCCTCGTCCCATCCTGGGCCAGTCCTTCGAGGACGACCTCACCCGCCGCTACAGCAGCCGGATGCGGCTCCCGTCCTTCTTCTCCAACCTCCTCCCGGAAGGTCCACTCCGCGAACTCATCGCAGAGCGGGAGCAGGTCGCCAAGCAGCGCGAGTTCTTCCTCATCGCCCGTCTCGGCGAGGACCTCCCCGGCGCGCTCATCGTCCGACCCGCCACGAGCCTCCGCTGGGACGCCCCCGCCCCCGAGGAGGAGCCCGAGCCCTCGACCACTTCGAGCAACGAGGAGCCCCTCCGCTTCTCCCTCGCGGGCGTCCAGCTCAAGTTCTCCATGCTGCGCAAGGACCGAGGACTGACGCTCCCCACCGGCGGCCGCGGAGGCGATTGGATCCTCAAGCTCCCCGACAACCGCTACGACCACGTGCCGGAGAACGAGTTCTCCATGATGACGTGGGCCCGAGCCATCGGCATCACCGTGCCGGAGCTGATGCTCGTGAACGTCAGCGACCTCGAGGGACTCCCCGAGGGCATCACCCTCCGCGAGGACCTCGCCTACGCCATCCGCCGCTTCGACCGTCCCTCCCCGGGTCAGCGCATCCACATGGAAGACATGGCCCAGGTCCTCGGCCTCTATTCGGAGGAGAAGTACAAGAAGTTCAACTACGAGACCGTCGCCAACGTCATCTTCCGCGTCGCCGGCCGAGACTCCCTCAACGAGTTCCTGCGCCGCCTCGTCTTCAACATCGCCATCGGCAACGGCGACGCCCACCACAAGAACTGGTCCCTGCTCTACCCCGACGGCATCAAGGCCACGCTCTCGCCCGCCTACGACTTCGTCTCCACCATCCAGTACATGCCCAAGGACTCGCTGGCCCTGAACCTCGCGCGCTCCAAGCGCTTCGAGGACGTCACCCTCGCCAGCTTCGAGCGCCTGGCCCGCAAGCTCGACCTCCCCCCAGACGAAGTCCTCTCCACCGTGAAGGACACCGTCGCCGCCACGCTGGACACCTGGTCCTCCCTCCACCCACAGCTCCCCCTCTCCACCGAGAGCAAGCACCGCATCGAGGAGCACTGGAAACAGGTCCCCCTGCTCACGAACGGAGGGTGACCCATGACACCCGAGGCCGCCTTCTTCACCCTCTACAGTGGCCTGCCACGCCTGGGCCCCGGCAGCGACGCCTGTACCCTGGACGCCCTCCGCCGCCTCCCATCCCTGCCACCCACCCCGCGAGTCGTGGACCTGGGCTGCGGCAACGGAAGACAGACGCTGGCGCTCGCCGAAGCCTTGCGGACCCACATCCTCGCGGTGGATCTCCACCCACCCTTCCTCCACCAGCTCGAACGGGACGCCCGCGCGCGAGGACTGCAAGCCTTCATCCAGACACGCTGTCAGGACATGGGGACGCTCGACCTCCCCCACGAATCCGTCGACCTGCTCTGGTCCGAGGGGGCCATCTACCATCTGGGCTTCGGCCCCGGCCTCACGCGCTGGCGGCCCCTGCTCGCACCCGGCGGCCTCGCCGCCATCACCGAGTGCACCTGGCTCACCGACACCCGCCCCGCCGAGGCCGTGGAGTTCTGGGCCCAGGGCTACCCCACCATGGGCACCGTCGAGGAGAACCGCGCTGCCGCCCTCGCCGCGGGCATGGAGGTGCTGGACACCTTCACCCTCCCGCCCTCCGCGTGGTGGGACGACTACTACACCCCGCTGCTCGAGCGCGCCCGGCGCCTCGCCCCCACCGCCGACGAGCCCCTCCGCCAGGTCATCGCCGGCGCCCACTCCGAGACGGACCTCTACCGTCACCACGGCCACGCCTACGGCTACGTCTTCTATCTGTTGCGCCGCCCCACCTGAGCGCTCGCGCGGTTCCAGCAATGCGACAGGAATTGAGCCCCACCGTCAGGGCTCGGCCCTGTGGTTGCCCTGCACCCGGGCACCCATTCACTCCCCTGGGTCAAAGAAATACGGACATGCATTTTTTCCAGAAATGGTGTCTATGTCGCTGAAGGCACGTTAGTCCCCGTCACGCACCCCAGCGACGCCATGACCTCCCCCCAGGGCCGTGGTGTGTCGAGCCTCAGGACGTCGAAGGAACGCAATGTTGATGGAGCAGTGGGCTCACCGATTCTTCGAGCTCTCGACCGAGCTGTTCGCGGTGCTGGGCTCGCAGGGGCGGATTCTGGAAGCCAACCCGGCCTGGAACGTGACGGTGGGTTGGTCTCCCACGGAGCTGCGGCTGGAGGGCTATCGGGGCTTCATCCATCCCGAGGACCTCGCCCAGGTGGACTCCCGGTTGGAGTCGCTGGCGCGGAGGATGGGCACCACCCGCTTCTCCTGTCGGTGGCGCTGTCGGGACGGCACGTGGGCGTGGCTCGTGTGGAGCGTCGCCTGCTCCGCGGTGGGCGGCCCGCTGTACTGCACGGTGCGCAGGCTGGAGTCGCCTCCCGCGCTCGAGCCCGGCCCCAGCACGTCCGAGTCTGGCGGTCCGCTGCCGCCGTGGGCGATGAGCGACAGCCTGCCCCTGGGCCTCTACGTGGTGGAGGTGCGCACGGGCGCGGTGCTCTACGCCAACCGCCGCTTCTGCCAGCTGTGGGGTATCGAGTCGCTGGAGAGCGCCATCCGCAAGGGTCAGGTGACCCACGAGGATGTGCTCGGCCACTGCCTGCGCGCGGGTGAGGCGGCGAGCGTGCTGCGCCTGGTCCCCGCGACGCAGGCCGACACCCCTCCGCCGCTGCACGCGGACGAGGCGCAGCTGACCAACGGCCGCACCCTGCGCCGGCTGTCCACGCCCATGGGCGCCAGCGGCGACGAGTCCCGCTACCGGCTGTTCGCCTTCGAGGACGTCACCGAGCGAAAGCGCACCGAGGAGGCCCTGCACCGCTCCGAGGAGAGCTTCCGCAAGCTCATCGAGACGGCGCCCGAGGTCATCTTCGTCCACCGCGACCAGCGCTTCGTGTACGTGAACCCCACGCTGCTGCGCGCGCTGCGCTACGAGCACGCCAGCGAGCTCATCGGCCGGTCCATCTGGACCATCGTCCACCCGGACGACCTGGACATGGTGCGCCAGCGCGTGCACGCGGTGGTGGCCCGGGGCGAGCTGGCCCCGCTGCGCGAGATTCGCTACCTGCGCCGAGACGGCACCTGGTTCGACGCGGAGAGCGCGGGGCTGCCCGTGGACTTCGACGGCGTGGGCGCCGTCGTGGTGATGGCGCGCGACATCACCGAGCGCAAGCGCATGCAGGCCCAGCTGCTCCAGTCGGACCGGATGGTGCTCGCGGGCACGTTGGCCGCGGGCGTGGGCCACGAAATCAACAACCCGCTCACCTACGTCATGGCCAACCTGGAGTCGGCCCTGGACGCGATGCACCGGCTGGGCGGAGAGCTGGGGAGGACGCTGCCCGACGGCGGCGCGCTGGCGCCGAGCTGGTCCATGACCCTGAAGGACACGGTGGAGCTGCTCAAGGAGGCGCACGAGGGCGCCACCCGCGTGCGCAACATCGTCCGGGACCTGAAGTACATCTCGCGCCAGGACGAGGAGCGGCGCGAGCTGCTCGACGTGCGCGAGTCGCTGGAGTTCTCGCTCAAGCTGGCCTCCAGCGAGCTGCGCCCGCGCGCGCAGGTCATCAAGAAGTACGAGGACGTGCCGCTGGTGCACGCGGACGCGTCGCGGCTGGGGCAGGTGTTCCTGAACCTCGTCGTCAACGCGGCACAGGCCATCCCCGAGGGAGACCCGACGAACCAGCACGTGACGCTCTGGGTGCGCCCGGGGCCCCACGGGGGCGTGGCGGTGGACGTGAGCGACTCGGGCAGCGGCATGCCGCCCAGCGTGCTCGCGCGCATCTTCGACCCGTTCTTCACGACCAAGGCGGTGGGCTCGGGCACGGGCCTGGGGTTGTCCATCTGCCACGGCATCATGCGCGGCCTGGGCGGCGACATCACGGTGCGCAGCGAGCCGGGCCACGGGACGACCTTCACGGTGCTGCTGCCCCCCGCGCCCGCGGACGCGGCGCCTCGCGAGGTGCCCGTGCTGCTGCCGCCCTCGTCCGAGCGCGCCGGCCGGATGCTGGTCATCGACGACGAGCCCGCGGTGGGTCGCTCGCTGGCGCGCATCATCGGCAAGCGCCACCAGGTGACGGTGGTGAGCAGCGGCGAGGAGGCGTTGGCGAAGCTGGACTCGGGCGCTCCGTTCGACGCCATCTTCTGCGACCTGATGATGCCGGGCATCACCGGCATGGACGTCTACGAGCGGGTGCGTGAGCGGGAGCCGGGGTTGAGCCTGCGCTTCATCTTCATCACCGGCGGCTCGTACACGGCCCGGGCGCGACAGTTCCTGGAGCGCATTCCCAACCCGCGCATCGAGAAGCCGTTCGACGCGCAGATGATTCAGCAGTTGGTCGGAGAGGTATTGGCCGTCGGGGTTGACGGTGATGTCTCCGGCCTGGAATGAAACCACCGCGCCGGATGTCCCGGCGCGCCCCTGAAGGGAGTTCCCTGGTGATTGGCGGCGGATTCGTCATCGATGCGGTTACGCACGCGTACAACCTGCACCCGTCCAACTGGCGTGCCGGGAAGTACGCCGAATCCCTGGCCCAGCTCATCTTCGGCCTGCACTCGGGGCTGTCCGGCGACACGCACCGTGTCGTGAAGCCGGAGCAGTTCATGAAGGACTGGTCCGTGGACGAGCTGGCCCACATCCTCTTCGTGGAGAGCGACGTCGACCTCGCGGTGCACCACGTGCTGCCGCTGCAGACGCTCTACACGGACGGGCTGTGCTCGTACGAGAAGACGCTCGACATCAAGCGGCGCTTCCCGGACCGCTTCCTGGTGTACGCGGGCGTGGACCCGCTGCGGGGCACGGCGGCGCTGGAGGACCTGGAGAAGCAGGTGGAGGAGCTCAAGCCCACGGGGCTGAAGCTCTATCCGGCGGCGTGGCTGGGGGATTCGTTCAAGCACACCGGCTGGCGGATGGATGACCCGCGCATCGCGTTCCCGCTGTTCGAGCGGGCGCAGAAGCTGGGCATCAAGAACATCGCGGTGCACAAGGGCCTGCCGATGGGGGCGGTGCCCATCGAGGCGTACAAGGTCGACGACATCGGCGGCGCGGCGGATGCGTTCCCGGACCTGAACTTCGAAATCGTCCACGGCGGCATGGCGTTCCTGGACGAGACGGGCATGCAGCTGTCGCTGTTCCCCAACGTGTATGTGAATCTGGAGGTGACGGGGGCGCTCTTGGTGAAGCGCGAGCGCTGGTTCGCCGAGTCGCTGGCGCAGCTGCTCAAGTGGGCGGGCCCCGCGAAGATCATGTGGGGCTCCGGCACGGTGTTCAGCCACCCGCAGCCGGCGCTGGAGAAGTTCTGGAACGACTTCCAGCTGCCCGAGGAGCTCACCCAGGTGTGCGGCATGCAGGTGACGCCCGAGGTGAAGCGGATGATTCTCTGCGACAACTACGCGCGCTACGCGGGCGTGGATGTGGAGGCGGTGAAGAAGCGCATCGCGAACGACGAGTTCGCGCGCAAGAAGGCGAAGGGGAACATCCAGCCGTACAGCTACCAGGGAGGGCGGCCGTGACGCCCGTGGAGAGCGCGCTGCGCGAGCGCATCCAGGAGATTCCGGACCCATGCAGCCTGGCCACGGGCGTGCCGCTGGGCATCGGGGAGATGGGGCTCATCGAGAGCGTGGTTCATCAGGAAGGGAAGGTGACGGTGCGTCTGCACATCACCTCGCCCATGTGCATGATGGCCGCGTACTTCATGCGCGAAATCGAGCAGCGGCTCACGGGCCAGGAGGGTGTCGAGTCCGTGCACGTGGAGTTCGACCACGACCTGAAGTGGACGCCGCAGGACATCCATCCGGAGGCTCGGGAGCGACTGGCGGCGAAGCGCATCACGATGCTCGGGGGACGGATGATTCCCCGCGGTGAGGCGCCGACGTCGCGCTGAAGCGGCTGTTCGTCTGGGTTGGAGCGGGCTCGTCATCCGGGTGGGTGACGGGCCCTTTGCTTTGGGATGGGTATGGCGCGATGGATGGTGGTGTCGCTGTGGCTCGTGATGGGCTGTGCCTCCGAGGACCACGGGCTGCTGCGGTACCAGCGGTTCGGTGAGGGCTCGACGCGGGGTGGGCGCGAGGACGTGGCGTCGGTGCACGGCGCGGTCCTGCACTCCGTCGATGAGGTGAAGGGGTCTCTGGGTGAGAGCAGGGCGGCGCTGGCCGTGCTCCAGGAGCGCCCGTCGGACTTCGGGGGGCGAGGGTTCGACGGGGTGTTCGGGCGGTATCTCGAGCAGGGGACGCGGCAGCTGACGTGGGCGCGTGGCGAGCTGGGGAGCGCGATGGTCTGGATGGGTGAGGCCTCGGAGGTAGAGGACCCGAACATGGAGCTGGCGCTGCTCCGGATGGCGGGGCGGCGGCTGGTGCAGGCGGGCGTCATCTCCGCGCCGGCGGTGAGCGCGGCGGTCCGCATCCACGGTGGCCAGGTGCTGATGGCCCAGGCGAATCAGGAGCTCCCGGAGGGAGTGCGTGAAGCCCTGGGAGACAGCCCCGAGGTGCGCGGCATGCGGGTGACAGGCAGAGCCGGCGCGGGCATGGCCGAGCCGCCACGGCACCATGTCCTACCGAGAGAGCACCGCAAGTGGTTCGAGCAGCGCGGCTTCAAGGGGGACATGGACATCGACCAGTTCTGCGTCCGGTTGGAGCAGGCCCACCATGAGGCGATTCACGGTGGAGGCAACTGGAAGCTGGGACGCACGTGGCCCGACGAGTGGAATCGGATGATCATGCGGACTCTGCACCAAACCGAGGCCCTCACAGGTCGAGTGTTGACGCGGAATCAGGTCCTGGACATCGTCGCGGAGCGCATGAAGGCTTTCTACATCCCCATCCAGTTCACCAAGGGAGCAAGCCGATGACCGACGGGCAGCCCTGGCAAGGAAACTGGAAGGCCCGTCTGTACGAGCGCGTTCGTGACCGAGGTTACGACTCGCTCACTGCCTTCGCCGAGGCCCGCCCCACGGCATCGTTGGTGGCGCTCGCTCAGGAATTGGGTGCGGACGATATTGCTGGGATACAGGTGTACAACGGATTGGTCGCCGAAGCGGAGCGAAGCCACCAGGTCACGCGCTTGATACGGGGACAGCTCGTGCGCGAGTTATGGGGTTCTCTTCCCGACGGATGGCCCGCGGTGATGGATGACGACAACCGATTCAAGGTCGCCAAGGCACTCGGGTTGTGGTTCGGCATCACTCCTGAAACGCACGAGCAGCGTGTACGCGAGGTGAGCGACGCTCTCTTCGCCAACCCGCCCCCCACGGGTTGGCGCCCACTCGGTCCCGACGACGCGCTTCTCCGTACGCTCCTGCCCGACGAAGAAGCCTGAGCTTCCTCAGTCGCGCAACAGTCGCTGTCCCGACAGCACGTGCTCGACCCAGGACTGTGACGAACTCAGCGTGGGAACCCGCTTCTCCTTGAGCGCATCCCCCTCGATGGGGTCCGGCACCGACTCCGGGAGATAGACGGCGCCACGCTGACTCGGGCGCAGCCACGCGCTGAACTTCGCCTCACCGTGGACGACCAGATGCGCCGCATCCGTCACGTTCGTGACGAGGTTGCCGGTCAACTTGAGGTCCCCCTCGATGAACACCTGGGCCTCGTCGCTCAGCAACAGGTCTCTCGCCCGAATCATCGCTGACCCCGAGCAGGTCGTAGCGCGCGAGGCCCTCGTCCGTGGCCAGGGGTTCGAACCGCGCACCGGGGAGCGTCGTGTAGGGCTGGGGCTTTGTAGACATGCGAAACCGAGGCTACAGCACCCGCCGCACCAACTGGGGAAACACCTTCGACACCTTCCCCAGCAGATAGTCCCCATACGTCCCGCTGAAGGCATGGACGCTCGCGCCATCCCATCGCTGCGCACGGTCCTCATCCACCGCCACGTTCGGCAGCGGCGGCACCTCCGCGGCGAAGTCCGGGTCGAAGAACAACGGGAACGAGAGCCGGTCCCTCCCACTCACGTTCTTCACCCGGTGCGGCGTGGAGCGATACCAACCTCCCGTGAGCCGATCGAGCATGTCCCCGATGTTGCACACCAACGTCCCGGGAATCGGCGGCGCCTCGACCCAACCCCTTCGTGACTTCACCTGCAGCCCACCGTTCGTGTCCTGCGCGAGCAGCGTCAGCAATCCATAATCCGTGTGCCCCCCCACGCCCCAGCGCTCCTCACCGTCCACGGGCTCCGGCTCCGCCGGATAGTGGAAGATGCGGAACAGCACCGTCGGGTCCGCCGTGTACGCACGGTGGAAATAATCCCGCTCCAATCCCAGGCTCTCCGCCACACCCTCCATCAGCGCATGCGCCGCGCGCGTCACCCGGTCCATGTACTCGAGCACCACGCCGCGCAGCTCCGGCAGGTCCTCGGGCCACAGGTTCGCGCCGTGCAACGGCCAGCCCGCCTTCACGCGCGGATGCTCGGGCCCCAGCTCCGTGCCCAGGTAGAGCCCCTCCTTGCGGTCGGGCTTGCCCGACGTGAGCTCTCCTCCCAACGGAAACCACCCGCGCCACGCGGCGCCACCCCGCGCCATGTCCATCGCCTCCTTCGCCTCACGCGGCAGCGCGAAGAAGCGGTGACTCAGCTCCTCCATGCGCGCGAGGAGCGCGTCGGGCACCCCATGGCCCGAGACATAGAAGAAGCCCGTGTCACGACACGCCTGCTCGATGTCTCGCGCCACCTGCCGCCGAGCCTCGGAGCGGGACGCATCGAACAGCGGGGACATCTCGATGACAGGCAGACTTCCAGACGAGGGGACTCCAGCCATCCTCGAAGCCTATACCGACCCGCACTCGGACCGTGTGTGGCACCTCCAGAGCAAGCGAGCACGACCGCACGCACGTGGCGCTGGACCCGACCTGCCCCCGGGTGGAGAGTGCGCCGCGTCCGCCATGTCCACGTCAGCACCTTCCGAATCGCCGCACGCCACGCTCAGCCCCGGACTCGTGTGGCTCATGGCCGCCGCCTCCGGTGCGACCGCCGCCAACCTCTATTACAACCAGCCCCTGCTCGGAGACATCGGCCGGGACCTCGGCGCCTCGGGCGGGATGCTCGGCCTCGTGCCCACGCTCACGCAGGTCGGCTACGCGGCGGGCATGCTGCTCATCGTCCCGCTCGGCGACAGCCTGGAGCGACGACGCGTCATCGTCACCATGTCCGCGCTCGTGAGCCTGGCCCTCGTCGGCGCCGCGCTCGCCCCCACCCTGCCCTGGCTCGTCATCGCCAGCTTCCTCGTGGGCGCCACCACCGTCGTCCCCCAGCTCCTCGTCCCCTTCGCCGCGCACCTGGCCCCCGCCGCGCAGCGCGGCCGCGTGGTGGGCACCGTGATGAGCGGCCTGCTCATCGGCATCCTCCTGTCCCGCACCGCCGCCGGCTTCGTGGGCACCCACCTGGGCTGGCGCGCCATGTTCTGGCTCGCCGCGGGCTTCATGCTCCTGCTCGCCGTCGTGCTGCGCTTCACCCTGCCCTCGCAGCCGCCCGTGGCCGCCATGCCCTACCCGGAGCTGATGCGCTCGCTCGTCCACCTGGCGCGCACCGAGCCCGTGCTGCGCATCCACGCGGTGCTCGGCGCCCTCACCTTCGGCGCCTTCAGCGTCTTCTGGTCCACGCTCGCCCTGTATCTGGAGAGCCTCCCCGAGCACTACGGCCCCCAGGTCGCCGGACTCTTCGGCGTCATCGGCGTGGTGGGCGCGCTCATCGCCCCCGTCGTCGGTCGCTACGCGGACTCGCACGGAGGCCGGCGCATCAACATGTTCGCCATCGGCGTGCTGCTGCTGTCCTTCGTCGTGATGTGGCCGCTGGGGCGCTGGCTGTGGGGCATCGCCCTGGGCGTCGTGCTGCTCGACCTGGGCGTTCAGGGCAACCACATCTCCAACCAGACCCGCGTCTACGCCCTGCGCCCCGAGGCTCGCAGCCGCCTCAACACGCTCTACATGGTGACCTACTTCGCCGGCGGCGCGGCCGGCTCCTGGCTCGGCACCACCGCGTGGACCCACGCCGGCTGGACGGGCGTCTGCGCGGCGGGCGCGGCACTCTGTGTCATCGGCCTCGCCATCCTCGCGCTGAGCCACCGACGCGAGGCCTGAGCTTCCACCCAGGCCCCTCGTGACAGGCGACTACTTGCTCGCCACCGTCAGCACCACCTTGCCCCGCCCGTGCCCCGAGTCGAGCCGGCGGTGCGCGTCCCCCACCTTCTCCAACGGCAGCACCTGGTCCACCACCGGGCGCAGCTGCTTGCGCTCGATGAGCGCCGTCATCTCATCCAGCCGACGCCGCTCGCGCGTGAGGAACACCCCGTGCAACGTCTGGTTGCGCGGGTACATCCCCGACACATCGCCCTTCACATCGAGGATGGTCGCAAGCCTCCCGAAAGGCCGCGTCGCGGGGATGCTCGGGACGATGTTGCTACCCACCGTGTCGAACACCGCATCCACGCCCTTCCCACCCGTCTCCCGCAGCGCCACCTGCGCCACGTCCTCCTTGCGGTAGTCGATGGCCAGGTCCGCGCCGAGCTCTCGCAGCAGCTCCAGGTTCCCCGGGCCCGACGTCGCCAGCACCCGCGCGCCCGCCGCCTTCGCAATCTGCACCGCGAACGAGCCCACGCCCCCCGCGCCGCCGTGGATGAGCACCGTCTCGCCCACCTGCACCTGGAGCCTGCGTACCAGCGCGTCCCACGCGGTGCCTCCCGCCAGCGGAATCGCCGCGGCCTCCTCATGCGAGATGCTCGAAGGCTTGCGCGCCACGATGCTCGCGTTCACCAGGTTCAGCTCCGCGTAGGAGCCATGCGGGTTGCCGAAAATCTCCGGCGTGTAGAAGACCTCGTCCCCCGACTTGAAGTCGGTGACGCCCGGGCCC
Organism: Myxococcus sp. AB025B; assembly: GCF_006518215.1. Classification (NCBI taxonomy): domain Bacteria; kingdom Pseudomonadati; phylum Myxococcota; class Myxococcia; order Myxococcales; family Myxococcaceae; genus Myxococcus; species Myxococcus sp. AB025B. Next base: position 12,012 of record NZ_SRLW01000040.1, on the reverse strand, counting down.
ACCTGCTCGACGACGCCCGACGCGTCGTAGCCCAGGACGACGGGCGGCTTGAGCCCCGCCCAGGAGCCGTCGTGCCGCAGCTTCGCGTCCACGGGGTTGGTGCCCGACACCAGGACACGGACGACGAGCTGCCCGGGGCCCGGCGTCGGAGCGGGGACATCACGAACCTCGAACAGCTCAGGACCGCCGAAGCGGGGAAGCACCATTGCGCGCATGGACGGGCGGAGTAGCCGCCCACCGCGCGACCTCGCAACACGGACGCCCGGCGAGCGTCCATGTCTCGACGATGCGAGCGCCCCGTTGCTCGCGACCTCACGCTTCCTTCGGCTTCGCCTCCGGGGTCAGCACCACCAACAACGCCTTGGCGCTCACCTGACCACCCACCGAGGCGTTCACCGCCTCGACCGTGCCCGGAATGTCCGCGACGAGCTGGAACTCCATCTTCATCGCCTCCAGGACGACGAGCACGTCCCCCGGCTTCACCGTGGCCCCGGGCTTCGTCTCCACGCGCAGGATGCGGCCATCCATCGGCGCGAGCAGCCGCCCCGTCCCCGCGCCCTCCGCCGACTTCGGCGGACGGAACGTCACGTCCGTGAGGCACCGCGCCCCCGTGCCCAGATCCAACCACAGCGAGTCCCCAGCGCGCAGATACCGCCCGCGCCCCCGCGCCCCCGAGACGGCGTGGTCGAACACACCCTCCGCGAGGCCCAGCACGGAGACCTCCAGCTTCTCCTCGCCCGTGACGACCTCGTACTGATCCGCCGTCACCGGGCGCACGGAGACCTTCGCCTCGCCGCTCCGGTCCTCGAGCGTCATCGTCACCGCGTGCGAATACGCCGTGTTCCAGTTCACCAGCGAGGCATCCACCCCGCGCGTCCTGGAGAGCCGCAGCGCCTCGTCATGGAACAGCGCCACCGCCGCCAGCGCCCGCTCGCGAGTGCTCGTGCGGTACAGCCGCTCCAGCGTCGCGCCGTCCGCGTGCTTGCCGATGAAGCCCGTGTCGTATGCCCCCGAGCGGAACGCGCCATCCTCCAGCACATGCAGCAGCAGGTCCTTGTTCGTGGTGACACCGAACACGGTCAGCTCGTGTAGCGCCTCCACGAGCCGCCGCCGCGCCATCTCGCGGTCCGCGCCGTACGCAATCACCTTCGCCTGCATGGAGTCGTAGAAGGGTGGGATGTCCTGCCCCTCGCGCACGCCGTGGTCGATGCGCACACCTTCACGCGAAGGCAGCCGCCACGTGAGCAGCCTCCCCGCCTGCGGCGCGTACTGGTTCGCCGGGTCCTCGGCGCACAGCCGCACCTCGATGGCGTGGCCCGTCCAGGTGATGTCCTCCTGCGCGCGCGGCAGCTTCTCCCCGGAGGCGACCCGCAGCTGCCACTCCACCAAATCCAACCCGGTAATCTGCTCGGTGACGGGGTGCTCCACCTGGAGACGCGTGTTCATCTCCATGAAGTAGAACTCGCCGTTCGGCGCCAGCAGGAACTCGATGGTGCCCGCGCCCTTGTAGGCAATCGCCCTGGCCGCCGTGACGGCCACCTGCCCCATCTTCTCGCGCAGCTCGGGGAGCACCGCCGGCGACGGACTCTCCTCGACAATCTTCTGGTGACGCCGCTGCACCGAGCAGTCGCGCTCGCCCAGGTGCACCACGTTGCCGTGCTCGTCCGCGAAGACTTGAATCTCCACGTGCCGCGCGTTGATGACCGCGCGCTCCAGGATGAGCTCACCGCTGCCGAACGCGTTCGTCGCCTCCGAGCGAGCGCCCTTCAGCGCGGCCTTCAGCTGCGACGCCTCGTGCACCAGCCGCATGCCGCGACCACCGCCGCCCGCGGCCGCCTTCACCATCAGCGGGAAGCCGATGCGCTCGCCCTCCTTCGCCAGCGCGTCATCATCCGCGTCCGAGGCCTCGTAGCCCGGGATGCACGGCACACCCGCCGCAATCATCCGCAGCTTGGCCTGACGCTTGTTGCCCATCAGCGTGATGGCCTCCGCGTCCGGACCGATGAACACCAGCCCCGCGTCCTTGCACGCGCGCGCGAAGGCCGCGTTCTCGGAGAGGAAGCCGTAGCCCGGGTGGATGGCCTGTGCCCCCGACGCCTTCGCCGCGCCGATGAGCTTCTCGATGACCAGGTACGACTCCTTCGCGGGCGACGGGCCGATGGGCACCGCCTCGTCCGCGGCGAGCACGTGCGGCGCGCCCCGGTCCGCCTCCGAGAACACCGCCACCGTCCGGAAGCCGAGCCGCTTGCAGGTGCGAATCACCCGCACCGCGATTTCACCCCGGTTCGCGATGAGGACCTTGTTGAAACGCTCCATCCCGTCCGCTCCTCTCACAGGCGTGCGACGCCGAAGCTGTTGGGGTTCACCTGCCGCGCCTCCGCCTCACGGCAGATGGACAGCACGAACCCGAGCACCCGCCGCGTGTCGCGCGGGTCGATGATGCCGTCGTCGAACAGCCGCGCCGAGGCGTTGAAGGGATGCGACTCCTTGTCGAACTGGTCGACGATGGGCTGAGTGAAGGCGCGGAGGGCCTCCTCGTCCACCACCTCGCCCCCACGCGCCAGCTTCTCGCCGAAGACGATGGACATCACCTTCGCCGCCTGCTCGCCGCCCATCACCGCCGTGCGCGCGTTGGGCCACGCGAAGATGAAGCGCGGATGGAACGGACGTCCGCACATTCCATAGTTGCCCGCGCCGAACGAGCCGCCCACCAGCAGCGTCACCTGCGGCACCGTGGCGTTGGCCACCGCCTGAATCATCTTCGAGCCGTGCTTGACGATGCCGCCCTGCTCCGGCTGCGTCCCCACCAGGTACCCCGTGGTGTTCTGCAGATACACGATGGGCGTGTTCGACTGGCAGCACAGCTGGATGAACTGCGCCGCCTTCGTCGCGCCCTTCGGGCTGATGGGTCCGTTGTTGCCGATGATGCCGATGGGCCCGCCGAACAGGCTCGCCCAGCCGCAGACGGTGTGCGCGTCGTACGCGTCCTTGAAGCCCGTGAACTCCGAGCCGTCCACGATGCGCGCGATGATTTCGCGGCAGTCATACGGCTTGCGGTAGTCCGCCGGAATCGCGCCCGCCAGCTCGTCCGGCGAGTACAGCGGCTCCGCGTAGGGCGCCATCGCCTGGGCCGCCAGCCGCTCGTTCCAGCCGAGCTTGGACACGATTTCGCGCGCCATGCGGATGGCGTCGGCGTCGTCCTCGGCCAGGTAGTCCGCCGTGCCCGCGACGGTGGCGTGCATCTCCGCGCCGCCCAGGTCCTCGTCCGTGGCCACCTCGCCCGTGGCCGCCTTGAGCAAGGGCGGGCCCGCGAGGAACACCTTCGCCTTCTTCTTCACCATCACCACGTAGTCGGACAGACCCGGCAGGTACGCGCCGCCCGCCGTGCTGGAGCCATGGACCACGGTGACCTGCGGGATGCCCGCCGCGGACATCCGCGCCTGGTTGTAGAAGGTCTCTCCGCCCGGGATGAAGATCTCCTGCTGGTACATCAGATTCGCGCCGCCGCTCTCCACCAGCGACACCATGGGCAGCTTGTTCTGCAGCGCGATGGCCTGCCCGCGCAGCGCCTTCTGCACACCCCACGGCGACGCGGTGCCGCCCTTGATGGCGGAGTTGTTCACGAAGACGAAGCACCGCACCCCGGACACGTAGCCGATGCCCGCGATGCTGTTGCCGCCCGCCAGCGAGCCGTCACTGTCGTCGTGGTAGCCGTAGCCGCACAGCGTGGACAGCTCCAGGAACGGCGAGCCCCGGTCCAGCAGCATCATCAGCCGCTCGCGGGGCAGCAGCTGGCCGCGCTTGTGGAACTTCTCGCGCGCCTTCTCCTCGGTGGCGCGCACCTTGGCCTCGACGCCGCGCAGCTCGCCCAGCCTCGCGAGCATGTCCGCGCGCTGCGCCTGGAACGTCTCCGAGCCCGGGTTGACCTTGGAAGTGATTCTCGGCATCGGCCTCACCCCTCTCCTTCGCGCAGCAGCGACTCGGGAATGTCCACGTGACGCGAGCGCAGCCACTCGCCCAGCGCCTTGCCCTGCGGGTCGAAGCGCGTCGACGACGACACGCCCTCGCCCAGGATTCCATCGACCACGAAGTTCAACCCGCGCAGCTTCGGGAACACGTGCCGCTCCACCGGGAAGGCCGCGGCCTCCGGGAGCAGCTCCTTCAGCTTCTCCGCCGTCAAGAAGTGCGACAGCCAGCGCCACGCCTCGTCCGAGCGCGCCCACACGCCGATGTTCGCCATGCCGCCCTTGTCACCACTGCGCGTCGCCACCAGCTGCCCCAGCGGCATCCGGCGCGTCGGCCCCGAGGCCAGCGGCTCCTGCAACGGGAGCGGCTCCACCGGCGCCAGTGCCTGAGATTGCGCGGGCGGCGGGATGACGGTGCGCGTGCCGTCGGGCAGCACCGCCACGTGCTCCACCTTGCTCGCGTCGACATAGGCCGGCGTGTAGACGCCATACGGCGCGCCATCCGAGGGCGGCGCCGTCATGGTGAAGCCCGGATAGGTGCCCAGCGCCAGCTCCACCGCGGCGCCGCTGAACGCCCGGCCCACGAGCTTCGGGTCCTGGTCCTTCACCACCACGCGCAGGAACGCGGCGGCCTGCTCCTCCGTGGCCGCGTCCTCGCGGTCCGTGCGCACCAGCGTCCAGTGCGCCTCGCGCGGCTTGCGCGTGAGCGCCGCCTCCATCTGCTCGCGGATGAGCCGCGCCTTGTCCTCGATGTCCAGGCCCACGAGGACGAACGTCGCCTCGTTCTTGTAGCCACCCAGGTGGTTGAGGCACACCTTCACGGTGGGCGGAGGCGGCTCGCCGCGCACGCCGCTGATGCGCACCCGGTCCTTGCCCTCCGACGTCAGCGAAATCGAGTCGAAGCGCGCCGTGGCGTCCGGCCCCGCGTAGCGCGCTCCCGTGACTTCATAGAGCAGCTGCGCGAGCACCGTGTCCACCGTCACCGCGCCGCCCGTGCCCGCGTGCTTGGAGATGACGGACGAGCCGTCCGCGAACACCTCCGCCAGCGGGAAGCCCGGACGGCGCACGTCGAGCTCCTTGAAGAAGGAGTAGTTGCCGCCCGTGGCCTGCGTGCCGCACTCCAGCACGTGGCCCGCGACCATCGCGCCCGCGAGCTTGTCCCAGTCATCCTTCTTCCAGCCGAAGTGCGCGGCCGCCGGCCCCACCACCAGGGACGCGTCCGTCACGCGGCCGGTGACGACGATGTCCGCGCCCGCGCGCAGGCACTCGGCGATGCCCCAGCCGCCCAGGTACGCGTTCGCGGTGATGGGCGAGCCCAGGCCCAGCGCGTCCGCGCTGCCGGAGAGGTCATCCCCCTCCACGTGCGCGATGCGGGCCTTGAGCCCCAGCTTGTCGTTGAGCGCGCGCAGCGCCTCGGCGAGTCCGGCCGGATTCAGGCCCCCCGCGTTGGCGACGATGCGCACCTTCTTCTCCAGCGCCAATCCCAGACACTGCTCCATCTGCCGCAGGAAGGTCTTGGCGTAGCCGGTGGCCGGGTCCTTCATCCGGTCCCGACCGAGAATCAACATCGTCAGCTCCGCCAGGTAGTCGCCCGTGAGGACGTCCAGCTGGCCGCCCTCGAGCATCTCCCGGACGGCCGAGAACCGGTCACCGTAGAAACCCGACGCGTTGCCGATACGGAGGGGGGACTCGCTCATGCGCTCTCCACGTCCTGCCTGAATGCGGAGCAGTGTGGGAGGCCATGCCTAAAAAAGCAAGCGCGCTTGCTTTTTTCCAGGGCGGCTTCCAAGCTGACCTCGTGAGCGAGGCACCGGCCGCGACAGGACGACAGGAGCAGGAGCGCAGCCGCGTCACCCGGCAGCGACTGATGGAGGCGGCCATCAGCGCCCTGTCGGAGCTGGGGTGGGCGGGCGCGACGATGACGGTCATCGCCGAGCGGGCCGGCGTGTCCCGCGGCGCCTGTCAGCACCACTTCCCCACGCGCGGTGATTTGGTGGCGGCCGCGGTCGAGTACGTGGGCCATCAGCAGATGGAGGAGCTCGGTCGGCGGGCGGCCCGGCTGCCGGCGGACCAGCGGCGCACGGAGAGCATCCTCCACATGCTGGCGGGCTTCTACACGCACCCGCTGTTCGTCGCGGCCGTGCAGCTGTGGGTGGCGGCGAGCACGGACGAGGAGCTGCGCTCGCAGCTGGTGCCGGTGGAGACGAAGGTGGGGCGGGAGGTGCACCGGCTGACGGTGTCGCTGCTCGGCGTGGACGAGCGCGAGCCGGGCGTGCGCGAGCTGGTGCAGGCGACGCTGGACCTGGTGCGCGGCCTGGGGCTGGCGAACCTGCTGCGCGACGACAGCGCGCGGCGAAAGAAGATTCTCCACCGCTGGGCGCTCACGCTGGAGGACGCGCTGCGTCCCCGGTCCGGGCGCAAGGCGGAGGACTGACGGGCCGCGACGTTCGCGACAACACGCCCCGACGACACTCGGGCGGGGCCACATCGGGAGAGAACATGGGCTACCGCTCCGTATTCGCGCCGGGGTTGTTCAAGGGACAGAACATCATCGTCACCGGAGGCGGCAGTGGCATCGGCCGCTGTACGGCGCACGAGCTGGCGGCGCTCGGCGCGCACGTCATCCTGGTGGGCCGCAAGCCGGACAAGCTGGAGAAGGTGGCGGCGGAGCTCCGCGAGGACGGCGGTGAGTGCTCGCTGGAGACAGTGGACATCCGCGACGAGGAGGGCGTGAAGGCCATGGTGGCGCGCATCGTCGCGGCGCGCGGGCGCATCCACGGGCTGGTGAACAACGCGGGCGGACAGTTCCCCTCGCCGCTGTCGGCCATCTCCAAGAAGGGCTTCGAGGCGGTGGTGGCCACCAACCTGACGGGGGGCTTCCTGGTGGCGCGCGAGGTGTTCAACCAGTCGATGAGCCAGACGGGCGGCTCCATCGTCAACATGCTCGCGGACGCGTGGGGCGGCATGCCGGGCATGGGGCACTCGGGCGCGGCGCGCATGGGCATGCTCAACCTGACGCAGACGGCGGCGGTGGAGTGGGCCTTCGCCGGGGTGCGCGTCAACGCGGTGGCGCCCGGCTGGGTGGCCTCCAGCGGCATGGACAGCTACCAGGACGAGGGCGTCAAGGCGCTCATCCCCATGCTCAAGCAGGAGGTGCCCCTGCACCGGCTCGCCACCGAGGCCGAGGTGAGCGGCGCGATTGTGTTCCTGCTGTCGGACGTGGCCGCGTTCATCACCGGCGAGGTCATCAAGATTGACGGTGGCGCGTCCTGCAACACCAAGATTTTTCCACTGGAGGAGACCAGCGCCTCCAAGCCCTACGAGGGCTTCCACCGCGCCGCCGCGCCGCGCATCCTGGGTGGCGACAAGCAAGGATAGCTCTACGAAACAGGCGTTGTTCCGTCCCTGGAGTGGAGGCAGAGAGCGTCGGGTCCTGAGCGGATTCGCTCCACCTGGCCGAGGTAAGGGTGGATGGCCCATGATAGAAGCGCGTCACCGGAGGTTTCGTGGGCACGCAGGTCACTCCATTCTCGGTCCGACAGGCTGTCACCCAGGTTCGACAGGCCTTGGATGACGGCGCGAACACGGTGGTGCTGTCGGGGCAGACCGGCGCGGGGAAATCATCGGCACTGAGAGAACTCGCGTCGAGCCCACTCGGCGCGTTCAAGGATGTCGTCTTGATTGCTCCGCCGAAGGGTGAGCAGAGCCTGGACTCCGGGCTCGTGGCGCTCGTGGAGCTCGCGGCCCAGCTCGACGACAACAAGCTCCTCCAGAAGGTGAAGCGCAACGACGTCCGTTGGAAGGGGAAGCTCGAGGACGTCACACATCAGCTCGTCAGCCGCGCTCCCCGGACACTGGTCCTCTTCGACGAGCCCCTCCTCGACGCGAGCCCAGGCCCACTCTCCTCGGTCTTCGCGGACCGCGCCGCGGACCTGTCCCGGACCCTGCTCAACATCAAAGGGCTCAGGAAGGTCGTCGCGACCTCCAGCACGCTTCCAGAAGCACATGTCGTCGAGGTCGCCAGGCGCTCAGCTCCCTCGGAGATTCTCTCTCCCGACAACTGGGACCCTGTCCTCGCGTCCGCCGCGACGCAGTTGCTGGCAGCCGGAGGAGACCTCCTCACGGACCAGTCTCCGCTGGAACTGAGGTTGCGCGTGGGGCTCGTCGCCACCGGAACCAGTCCCACCAAGGCCGCTGGGCCGCGGCATGCCCTGCACAAGCTCATCGGCCAGTTGCTCGAACAGGTGGGAGCGCAAAGCGCGGACCTCAAGCAGGTCCTCGGGCGTCTGGCGCTCCTCAGGGTGCCCTTCGACCTGGAAGCGCTCGATGACATGGGCGCAGGTGAGCTCTCCTCACGCTGTCAGAGTCTCTTGCGCCAGACCTTCCTCTTCGGTCCTCCGGAAGGCCTGCTCCTGCATGAGTCCATCGCCCAGGAGGCTACCCGCTGGCAGTGGCTGACCTCCCACGGACGCATCCAGGCGCATCGAAAGGCGGCCCGCTACCACGACGCGCGCTACCGCCACTCCAACGAGAAGTTCAAGGTCCGGGCCGCGGTACGCCATGAGCTCGAGGTCATCCATCACCTGACCCACGCAGGTGACGCCACGAAGCTCCTGGAGCGCTCCCTCTTCTTCGTCGAGCAGTATGACGCCTTGGGGAAGGTCCTCAGCCAGCAGGGTCGTCATGACGAGGCGGTTCAGGCCTACAAGCGTGCCCTCGCCCATGACTCGGACGATGCCTACGCCCACCATTATCTCGGCTACAACCTCGACATCCTCGCGCAGAGCCCTCAACAGGTCGAGGCGCACTTCAAGAGCGCCATCCGGGCAAACCCCTCGCATGTCTGGTACCACGGCCGGCACATCAATTTCCTCGTCACGCGAGGCAGGGTGCGAGAGGCGAGGAGCGCCTGGGAGGCGGCCCTCGATGCGCTGCTCCCCTCCGGCTCCTCGCTGAACGAACCTCTCTATCGGGAGCTTCACGGAGCGCTCTCACGACTCCTTCTTCATCGGGGCCAGCTCGAATTCGCCCGCGATGTACTGAATGACGTCCCCCTGCAGCTACGCCCAGGGCTCCCCTGGTATCGAGCGTTGAGACGATTGCATGACGCCCTCTGGGTCGCGGCCTCGGGTGACGAGGTGTTCCCCCCGCACATCTCGCCTGAGGAGCAGTGGAAGGGTCCGCATCTGCTGCACAGGGCCGCGGACAGCGCGCGGGTCGAGCACTGGGCTCCGGGGCGTATCGCGGAAGCCAGTTCGACCGAGGTCCATCTCCGGATGGCGCTCCCGCCGCCCCCTGGCGAGGAGCCCTCGTTCGTCTGGAGGGACCTGAGCATCGAGGAGTACCAGGCGCTCGCGCTGGATACGAAGGACCGCGAGGAGCTTCTTTCGGCGGGGACCTTCGTGGAGGTCATCAAGTTCAAGGGGGAGACGGAGTTTCTGCGGTGCCATCCCGTCACCCCCTTCGAGGATGTAGACCTGCCGTCCCTCTTCCCTCCTCCTGACAGGTATCTGCGGCGTGGACCTCCCGGCGCTTGATACCAACGCCCTGCAGCTCTTCGTCTTCGGACCCGGAATGGGGGAGCTGGTGGCCATCCGGGCGCCCCCCAACCATTGGCTGGTGATGGACGGGTGCTCCGTGGGCGGGAAGCATTATGGGCAGCAGTTGATGGACCATTACGGTGCGGTCCCATCGCTCATCATCTTGACGCATCCACACCTCGACCATGCCAAGGGCGTATCGGAGGTCATCGACGCGGCGACGAGTGACACGGAGCCGACGGACTGGCCAAGGATCGGGCTCGTGTGGTCCGCGAAGGGGATACGTGACGACGACCTCACCTGCTTGACCCGGTATTACGACGGTGCGGTGGCGAAACAAGCCATCAGTACCATCTTCGACCGCTGGGAACGCGCCCCTTCCTGTCGACTGGAGCTCAGGCAAGGGGAGGTCATTCCGCTGGGAGAGGCCCGGGTCAAGGTGCTGGCTCCTTCGCCCGAGGCTCGGACTCAAGCCTTTCAACAAGGGGCAGCGGGCAAGCAGTTCGATGCCAACTGCATCTCCACCGTGCTCCAGGTTGAATGGGAGGGGCTACGACTCGTGTTGGGCTCCGACCTGGTGGAGAACCCGGGGCAGGGATGGACCAACGTCCTGGCTTTCGACGGCAATGCGCCGAGGCATGCGGCCCTCAAGGTCGCCCACCATGGCTCCACGGATGCGCAGCATCCCGAACTGTTGAGGCGCTCTTCCCCCACGGATGAGCCCTTCTGGCTCATCACGCCCTTCGCGATTCAAAGTCTTCCTCGCTTCCAACCTGGGGAAGGCGTCGCACTTCTCCTGGAACATGTTTCCAGGGTCCACCTCACGGGAATCCCCAGGTCGTTCGCGAAGCAAGGTCTCATGCCTCGCGGCTACCGCCTCGCGGAGCTGCAAGCACCTGCTCACGGCATGGACCGTTCCCCCTCCCTCACCGGGTTCCCGGACTGCATGGTTGCACTGAGCTGGAGTCGAAGCGGTGGCCCTCCCACCGTTCACCCGGGTCGAGGGAGCGTCACCGTCGAGCGCTGAGCAGGATGACGGTGCATCACTCCGCGCCGCGCATCCTGGGTGGCTCCGCGAAGGAATGAGTCGCATCCCGCCTCACGGCCGTGACAAGAATCGCGGATGGCATTCCGGGTTCTCTGGGTGGGGTGGATGCTGGTGATGATGTCGGGCTGCGCGCGCACGCGGGCAGTATCTCCCCGTGAGGAGGACGCGGCCTGGACCGAGGTCCGCAGCCTACACTTCCGCGTCCTGACGAACGTGGAGGCCCAGACGGCCACGCACGCCGCGCTCGAGCTGGAGGCGCTCCGCGGCGCGGTGTCGCGGCTGTGGGGCGGGGATGAGGACATCTCCGGCTCAATGGACGTCGTGCTCCTGCGCGACGCCGCCGACTTGGAGGCGCTCGTGCCCTGGATTCCCCTGACATCTTGATTGGGGCGCCAAGGACTCATCATGAGAGTGGGATGAACCCACCCCGGGGTCCGTGGGAATCGTGGAGCGGATGTGCCAGAAGCCCCGCATGCCAATGTCAAAGGTGTGGATGGGATTGCTGGGGCTTTTGGTGCTCTCGGGCTGCGCGGGCTCGCGAGCGCTGTGTCCGCGCGAGGGTGGCCGGGCCTGGTCGGAGGTGAGGAGCGAGCACTTCCGCATGCACACGGACCTGTCGCCGGAGGTCGCCGCGAAGTCGGCCATCGAGTTGGAGAAGCTGCGCCGGGCGCTGCTGCTGGCGTGGGGCACGGACTTCAATCCTCCGGGCTCGCTCGACGTCATCCTGCTGCGCAACACGAGTGAGCTGGCGGAGTTCACCCAGGGCCGCTATGTCGGCTTCGTGTCCACCACGGAGCGTGGCCCGCTGCTCGTCATGTCGGGCGAGGGCTACCTGCTGGACAACGGGCCCGAGCTGCAACTGCAGACACATGAGCTGGCGCACTACCTGAGCCAGCATGTCCTGCTGCGGCAGCCGCGCTGGCTGGCCGAGGGACTGGCGCAGTACCTGGAGACCACGCACATCAAGCCCAGCACGGGCGAGGCGGTGCTCGGCCGGGTGAACGCGAACAGCCGCAACTACGTGACACGCAACGGCTGGCTCGGCATCGACGAATTGTGGGAGTGGGACCAGAAGGAGCTGCTCAGCGGCGCGGAGAGCCAGCAGCACTACGCCTCCGCGTGGCTCTGGGTGCACTACCTCATCAACATGCACCCGGAGCGCTTCGATGCGTTCCAGACGCGGCTGGCCCGCGCGGAGGACCCGAAGCGGGCGTTCGCGCAGTCCTTCCAGGGCGTGAGTGATCTGGGCGGCGATTTGCGCACGTACCTGATGAGCGGACGCTCGGCGTACCTCACGCTGCCGCTGCCGGCGGTGTCCACCCAGGTGGAGGTGGTCGTGTCCCTATAAGTGTGTAGTCGGCAAGGACGGAGGCGCGGAAAAGAGGGAAGCTCCTCGGTGAAACCAAACCGAGATGGTCCTCCTTTGGCGAGGAGGCCGAGGAGTTCCCCGACGTGGACG
>NZ_SRLW01000409.1:0-7065 GCF_006518215.1 Myxococcus sp. AB025B | reverse complement strand
CCCTTCACCCATCCCCGGCTAGACTCCCCCTCCATGGGGGATGCATTGGGGCTGAGTCGGACCTTCGTCGCCGTGACACCCGTGAAGACGTCGTCGGAAGAAGACCTTGGAACGCTGGAGGCGCGGCTGCAGGCCCTCCTCGTCCGCGCCCGACACGAGCAACCCACGCTGTGCTTCCAGCCCGAGGACTTCGTGCGCCACCTGGCCGCGCGCATGCCCGCGTCGAAGGACCCGTGCGCGCTGCTCGAGCAGGTGCACGCGGGCGAGCTGCTCTTGACCTACGCGTGCGCGCACGCGGACGCCTCCGCCCTGGCCCAGCTGGACACGAGCGTGTTCGCCCGCGTGGGCGCGTGGTTCCCCGCCGAGGACGCCGAGCGCGTCGCCGAGCTCAAGCAGCGCCTGCGCCACCGGCTCCTCGTCGCCGAGGGCACGCCCCTGCCGCGCATCGCCACGTACACGGGCCGAGGCCCCCTGGAGCGCTGGGTGCATGCGGTGGCCACGCGGCTGCTCGCGGACCTGCACGCGGAGGTGCCCCGTCACGTGGCGCTGGACGCGCTGCCCTCGGACGCGGACGCGCTGGTGGGCGGGGACGCGGAGCTGAGCTTCATCCGGGCGCGGCACCAGGAGGACTTCCGGGAGTGTCTCCAGGAGGCCCTCGCCACGCTCTCCCCACGGGAGCGCGGCCTGCTGCGCCTGCACCATGTCGACAACCTCTCGGTGGACTCCGTGGGCCTCATGTACCAGACCTCCCGCTCCACCGCCGCGCGCTGGATTGCGCAGGCCCGCGAGCAGCTCGTCGAGCGCACCCGCGACGCGCTCATCCGCCGGCTCCACCTGGCCCCCGCCGAACTGGAGAGCCTGCTGGCCCTCATCCGCAGCCAGCTCGAGGTGAGCCTCCATCGACTGTTGCGCCCCTGACAGTCCCCGAGGCACACCCAACCAAGAAAACTACCAAACCATCGCAAAACCTGCGAAGTCCTTGTCGCGACGCGTCACGGCGGTTATGTCCATTGATGGAGAAATCAATGGTTCCGGGGGGCCGGCCCGCAGCGTCGAGACAACCATGACAGCTCATCCCACACCCCACACCCCACACCCCGCACCGACAGCCCGCTGGCAACCCCGCACCACCCGAAGCCTGCTCCACGTGGTGGGCACGGCGGGCGCCTATCTGCTGCTCACCGCCGCCAGCTACGTGGCCCTCGCGCGCTCCATGGCCCTGGGCCTGGGGCTCGCGGTGCTCGCGGGAATCACGCTGGTGCGAGTCTTCATCCTCCAGCACGACTGCTCCCACCGCTCGCTCTTCGCGCGCCCGTCGATGAACGACCGGGTGGGCACGTGGCTCGGGCTGCTCACGCTGGCGCCGCACGCGTACTGGCGCGCCATGCACCTGGTGCATCACAGCACCAGCGGCGACCTGGAGCGCCGGGGCACGGGCGACATCGTGACGATGACGGCGGACGAGTACCAGGCGCTCCGCCCCGCCGAGCGGCTGCGCTACCGGCTCTACCGCCACCCCGCGGTGCTGCTCGGCATCGGCCCGGTGTTCCAGTTCATGTTCCGCTTCCGCCTGCCCACGCTGGTGCCCAGGACGCGCGTGCCGGAGCGCCGCTCCATCTGGGTGACGAACCTGGCGCTCGTCGCGGTCCACGCGGCCTTCCTCGCCTTCGGTGACTGGCCGCGCTTCTTCCTGATGCACCTCATCATCACCCAGGTGGCCGCGGGCCTGGGCATCTGGCTGTTCTTCGTGCAGCACCAGGTGGAGGAGCCGTACTGGGTGCCGCACGCGCGCTGGACGCTCAAGGACTCCGCGCTCAAGGGCAGCAGCTTCCTGGTGCTGCCGCGCGTGCTCGAGTGGACCTTCGGCGCCATCAACCTGCACCACGTGCACCACCTCAAGCCGCAGGTGCCTGGCTACCTGCTGCGCGACTACATGCAGCAGCATGACTTGGAGGGCCACGGCGTGCGCCTGGGCCTGTTCGAGTCGCTGAAGGCCTTCCGCCTCAAGGTCTACGACGCGTCGCAAGGCCGCATGACGGGCTTTCCCCCCACCCCACCCCGGGGCGCACCCGCGCTCCTGGCGGCTCCGGCCCCCTCACCCGGTCGGCTGGACCGCCTGCTCACCCTCTCCGGAGAGGAGCCCTGACTCCCATGTCCGACCTCATCCATGTCCTCCTCGGGCTCGTGCTCGGCTATGTCATCGCCTCGTACATCGAGTCCTTCATGCACGAGTACGTGTCCGACGCGCGCCCCAAGGCCGTGCGCTTCTGGCAGCGCGCGCCGTGGCTGTTCCGGCCGCTCATCAACACGCACTTCTCCCACCACACCATCCACCACGTGCGCACCTTCCGCGGGGACCATGTCACCCAGTTCCGTGACGAGGAGGAGAAGACGAAGCTCACCGAGGAGCTGCTCCAGCGTGGCAAGCACGGCGTCACCATCATCAAGGGCGCGTTCGCCACGAAGCTGCACGGCGAGGGCGCGTTCGTCTTCGTCTCGCCGCTGGTCATCTTCTTCCCGCTCTTCTACTTCACGCTCAAGCCCATCGCCTTCCTGGCCGGGTGCGTGACGCTGCTGTTGCCGCCGTTCATGAGCCACTTCGTGCACCCGTACCTGCACCGCCCGTTCGAGGAGGGGCAGCGCACCGCGCCCCGGTGGCTCGCGTGGTTCCTGCGCACGCGCTACGGCCGCGCCATCTACCGCAACCACTTCCTGCACCACCGCTACGGCGGCGTGTCCAACTTCAACCTGGTGCTGGGCGCCGACTACGTGCGCCGCCGCACGCGGCCCTACACGCCCAAGGATTTGGAGGTCATGGCGCGCATCGGCATGCCGCTGCCCGAGGACACGGCCACGCCGCCCGTCGAGGCCGTCCGTGGGTGAGCCTGCCTCCGGCTTCCAGGCCCCGTGGTGGCTCAGGCACTCGCACGTGCAGACGGTGGCGCCGCACCTGGACCCGCGGCGCTTCGACGTGGCCATCGAGCAGCGCCGGCACGAGCTGCCCGACGGCGACTTCGTGGACGTGCACTGGCTGAACCGCGAGGGCTCAGGGCCGCTGTTCATCCTGCTGCCCGGGATGCAGGGCACGCCCGACTCCACGTACATCCGCGCGCTGTTGGGAGAGCTGTCCCGGCGCGGCCTGCGCGCGGCGGTGCTCTGCCACCGGGGCGGCGCGGTGCCCAACCGGCTGGCGCCCTTCTACCACGCGGGCTTCACCGAACACCTGGGCTGGCTCGTCGCCACCGTGCGCGAGCAGGAGCCCACCACGCCGCTGTACGCGGTGGGCTTCTCGCTGGGCGGCAGCATGGTCATCCGCTACCTCGCGCAGACGGGCCACCACAGCCACCTGCGCGCGGCGGCCGCCGTGTCGCTGACGTTCGACCTGGCCAGCACCGCCGCCCGCGCGTACGAGGGCATCAACCAGCTCTACCAGCTGCGCGTGCTGCGCTCCTACCAGCGCGTGGCGCGGCTCAAGGGGCACCTGCCCGAGTACGCCTCGCGCCTGGGCGCACTGTCGGGCCTGCGCGGCATCCGCGACTTCGACGAGGTGTTCACCGCGCCGCTGCATGGCTTCAGCGACGCCCAGGGCTACTACCGCCGCTGCAGCAGCCGGCAGTTCCTGGGCGACCTCCAGACGCCCTTCCTCATCCTCAACGCCGGAGACGACCCGCTGGTGGCGCCCGACACGCTGCCCTCACCGGGCGAGCTGCGCTCCCACGTGCAACTGGAGCTCACACCGCACGGGGGCCATCTGGGTTTCATGTACCGCCACGCTTCCGGCTTTGGCTACTATCCGCCGTCCCGCCTCATCTCGTTCTTCCTGCAGGAGCAGCGCGAAGCACATGAATCTCTATCTCCGGATGTTGTGGGTGCTCGTGTCCTCGCTGTGGAAGCCGCAGATGAAGGTGGACGCGCTGACCAGCACCCTCCAGCAGCGCGTGCTGCCCAATGATTTGGACCTGAACCTGCACATGAACAACGGGCGGTTCCTCACGGTGTGTGACCTGAACCGGGTGGACCTGTTCGTGCGCACGGGGCTGGCGGCGCTGATGATGAAGAACAAGTGGGCGCCCATCATCGTGCGCCACACCATGGACTACAAAAAGGCGCTGCCGCCGTTCCGCAAGTACACGGTGTCGATGACGATTTCGCGCTGGGACGAGAAGTACTTCTACGCCACGCACCAGTTCATCTCGAACGGCAAGGTGGTGGCGGAGGGCGAGTCCACCGCCGTCATCCTCGGCCGCCAGGGCGTGATTGCGCCCGCGCAGGTCATCGAGGCCGTCAACGCGCGCCAGGGCCGCACCGAGGCGCTCCAGGGCTGACCAGGGCCCGAGGCGTGTGGGAGGTTTCGTTGCCTGGTGTACACCGGGCAGCGGGCCTCCCCTCCTCGGGGCCGGCGCTGGGAACCCGGGGCTTTCCGTGCCTCGAGGGGGCCGCCGGCATCATTTTCGAGCGCGCGACTTCCGTTTCGGGGCGTGGCGCCGAATGATGCTCGCCCGGGCCGGGACTTCCCTTCGTGGAACAGCACATGACGACGGCGACACCCTCGACGAGACGACGCGCGGCACTCCTACGACGACACGGCACGGCGCTGGCCTGCCTCACGGCGCTGGCCACTGGCGCCGCCGCCCACGCCCAGGAGGGCGGAGGCGACTCACCCTACCGCTTCGGCCTGCTGGTGGACGCGGGCGCGCCGCATGGCATCGGCCTGTCCGCGGTGCTCAAGCCGGTGCCCTGGCTGCGGCTGCAGGCGGGGCCCACCACCAACACGCTGAGCCTGGGCCTGCGCGGCGGGTTGAGCATCCTGCCCCTGCAGACCTTCATCGCGCCGTCCATCAACGCCGAGGCCGGGTACTACTTCGGCTCGGACTACAACGACGTGGTGGACTGGCTGGGCGCGAAGCCCTCGCGGGCGACGTCCGCCATCCAGGACATCAGCTACAACTACGTGGCCGGCAGCGTGGGCCTGGAGATTGGCGCGGCCAGCCGCTTCAACTTCTTCCTGCACCTGGGCCTGAGCTACGTGCGGATGGGGGTGAAGGACGCCACCGCCCTCATCGAGGACGCCACCGACGAGTCGGACATCACCGCCCGCAACCTCACCGTTCGCGCCACCATCCCCTCCGTCAAGGTGGGGTTCCTCTTCTACTTCTTCTAAGGCCAGGAGCCCCCACCATGCGAACGACTTCCTTCCGCGCCCTGGTGCTCTCCACCTGCGCGCTCGTCGCCACCGGTTGCGACTCGTTGTTCTTCATCGAGGCGGAGGCCGAGGAGATCTGCAAGGCCGAGCCGAACGTGGACTTCCCCGCCTCCTTCCCCGGCTCCGCCGACATCGAGTACGCGCTCGACTTCCCGCTGGGCGACTTCGACGACGTGCTCCCCGAGGACACAGACGTGGAGACGGAGCTCAGGCTCCGCGGCTTCGAGGTGACGTCCAGCACGGACCTGAGCGGCATCGAGCGCGCCAGCGTGTCCGTGGTGAAGCCGGGCACCACCGAGAGCATCCTCATCGGTGAGTACCGCCGCGCCAGCACCACGCCCACCCAGTCCATCCGGCTGACGGGCAGCGGCGCGGTGAACCTGTTGGACATGGCGCGCGAGGACTCGCTGCAGCTGGTCTTCACCGCGCGCGGCTCGCTGCCCACGCGCGACTGGAGCGCCCGGCTGGAGGCGTGCGCGGGCGTGCGCGCCAAGGCGAACTACTTCGACCTGGTGTTCTAGGTCCGCCTCACGGGTGCGCGGGAGAGGCCACGGAATGGCGCTCTCCCGCGTGCACGGGCTGCACGCCCAGGTACTCGCGGCGGGTGCCCAGGACGTTGTCGAAGAACGGATGGGTGACGCACCAGTTGGCGTTCTGGTCCGTGCCCAGGTGGTGGTCGCAGTGCCACGGCAGGTGCTCCCGGGCCCACTTCGGGTCCAGGTGGGCGCGGCGGTGGACGCGGTAGTAGTTGGCCGCGCAGGCCCAGACGGTGCCCACGAAGAACGGCGCCACCGGCAACAGGGGCGCGTGCGCGAGCGCCAGCACCGCCAGCCCCAAGAGCTCCTTCGTCTGCGCGGACCACGTCCACAAGGAGCGCAGGTACTGGTCGTCCAGCATGTCGTGCCGGCGCGAGGCCTGGTGGTGCTCGTGCCAGTGGAAGCCCCAGAAGCTCCCGCGGCGGCGCCCCAGGCCGTGCAGCACGTACTTGTGCAGCGCCCATTCACCGAAATTGGAGTACGCCCAGCCCAGAGGGATGCCAATCATCGTCGCTCTCCCACGGAGCGCCCGGCCGACGCCCCGCCCTCAGATATCATGACTATTTGGTCACTCTTTATGTATCACGCGATGCGTCGGAGCGCACGATGGTGAGTCCCAAGCGGGAGGCCAGGGAGGCGGGCAGACGCCCGGGGCGTCCGGGGGGCGTGCGGGAGACGGCGCGGCGGGAGCGGACGAAGGTGCTGGAGGACGCGGCGCTGACGCTCTTCGTGGAGCGGGGGCTGGACGCGGTCACCATCGACGACATCACCCAGGCGGCGGGGGTGGCCAAGGGGACGTTCTACCGGTACTTCGCCGACAAGCCGGCGCTGGTGGAGGCGCTGCTGGCGCCCGTGCGCGCGGAGCTGTTGTCGGGGCTGGAGGCGTGTGGCCGGGCGCTCGCGGGGGCGCGCCATGTGGAGGCGATGTTCGAGGCGTACCGGGCGATGGCGGCGGTCATCGCCAGCGCGCTCTTGCAGTACCCGGGCGTGGTGCGGCTGTACCTGCAGGAGAGCCGGGGCCCCGCGGTGGGGGCGCGCACGAAGGTGGCGCAGCTGTCGCGCGAGGTGTCCCGGCACGCGGTGGCCATCACCCAGAAGGCGCACACGCACGGGCTCTTGCGGCCCATCCGTCCGGCGGTGAGCGGGCTCGCTGTGGTGGGGGCGGTGGAGCGGCTGTTGCTCGCGGTGTTGAGCGAGGAGGACATCGGCAACCCGCTGGAGCTGCCGGACGCGCTCACCACGCTGGTGCTGGATGGACTGAGGGTGCCGCCAGGTGGGCGTGGGGGGCGCCGGAAGTTGGACGGAGGGGGAAAGCGCCCTTAAGGG
>NZ_SRLW01000408.1:0-7069 GCF_006518215.1 Myxococcus sp. AB025B | reverse complement strand
TGTCGCCCGAGCCCCCGCCGTCGGATGTCGCTCGGCCACATCCTCCGGCGAGCCCCTCCCTCCTCGCGAGGGCGGCCCTCGTCGTCGTGGCGCTCCTGCCCGCCGTCATCGCCGTGGCGCAGCTGGGCCGCATCCACCCCGACGAGGTGTTCCAGGCGCTGGAGCCCGCGTACTGGCGCGTGCATGGCTACGGCGTGCTGGCGTGGGAGTGGCGCGATGGCATCCGTAACTGGGCTGTCCCTGGGGTCCTGGCCGGCTTCCTGAAGCTGGCGGGGATGCTGGGCATCACCGACCCCCAGGGCTACCGCGCAATGACGGCCGTGCCCCAGCTCGCGCTGCATGCGTGGAGCCTGTGGGCCGCGTACCGCTTCGCCGCCCGGCGCACAGGCGTCTCGGGAGGCTGGCTGGCCGTCCTGCTGGTGGGCCTCTACGGGCCGGTGCTCGTCTTCGCGGGCCGCACCCTGGCGGAGTCCTTCTCCACCTCCTTCCTGGTGGTGGCCATGGAGGCCCTGGACCGGCGCGAGCGCGAGACGCGGGCAGGGCTCCTCGGTGGCGCCGCGCTGGGGCTCGCGGTGGTGACGCGCTACCCGTCCGCCATCTGTGTCCTCACCGCGCTGCTCTATCTGCTGGTGGCCCGGCGCTGGCGGATGCTGGCCTTCACCTGCGTGGGCGGGCTCGTCGTCGCGGCGGGCCTGGGACTGTTGGACCACCTCACCTGGGGCAGCCCCTTCCACTCGTTCTTCACCTACGTCCGCTTCAACGTCCTCTCGGGCGAGGCCGCGGCCCGCTTCGGCTCGGCGGCTCCCGGCTTCTACCTGCTGCCCCTGCTGACGGCCGTTCCCGTCTGGGCCTGGGTCGCGGTGCCCCTGGCCTTGCGAGCGGGGCGGCCAGGCGTGTCCCTGCCGCTGACGTGCGCCGCCGTCTACCTGGGCGTGCTGCTCGTCACCGCGCACAAGGAGGAGCGCTTCCTCTACCCGGCGCTGGTGCTGGGCGTGCTCGCGGCGGCGCCCGTCGTCGCGGACCTCCTCACCACGCGCGTTCCCGCATCCGCTCGATGGGGCGTGACGGCGATGGCGCTGGTGACGGGGCTCGTCTCCGCCCGCTGGTTCCCTCCCCAGGACCTGCGGGCGGACCAGTTCCGAGCCATCGTCGCGTCGACACGGATGGGCGGCGCCACGGGGCTGCTCATCGTCAACGAGGGGCTCTGGGGCTCCGGCGGCTTCTTCTACCTGGGCCAGCGCATCCCCTGGCTCACCTGTGACTGGCCTCGCGACGACGCCTTCCAGCGAGGGCTGCGAGACAGGACCTTCAACCGCGCCGTCTCCTTCGAGGACCGGGCCCTGCCCGAGCTCCAGGCAGGCGGCTTCCGAATCGAGAAGCGCATCGGCCGCGAGACGCTGCTCGTCCGCGACTGAGGTCGACAGGGGAGGGCCCCCGTCAGGCGCTCTGGCCGAGGGCGGACTCCATACCCCGCAAAGGCGAAGAGCCAGCCTCCGAAACGGAGACTGGCTCTTCAGAACGGCCGGGACACACGCGGTGGTACGCTACCGTTGCTTCCTTCCGGACCTGGCGGGGTTCGCGCCCCCACGTTGTCCCGACCACAAAAGCTGTAGACATCAACTGCAGTATCAACAACGGAGAGGGTGGGATTCGAACCCACGATACCCTTTCAGATATACACGCGTTCCAGGCGTGCGCCTTCAACCGCTCGGCCACCTCTCCAGAAAGTCTGGAGCGGAGAGCGTAGGATTCGAACCTACGATACCGTTACCGGTATGCCTGATTTCGAGTCAGGTGCCTTCGACCACTCGGCCAGCTCTCCAAGTATTCAATTGTCGCGTCGCTTCGCGCGCAGGCGCCCGAAGAACGTTTTGAGAAGAGTCGCGCTGTCCTCAGCGAGGATACCACGAGTGACCTGGAGCCGGTGGTTGTGCCGGGGTTCCTCGGCCAGATTGTAGAGAGAGCCGACCGCGCCGGCTTTCGGGTCCATGGCGCCGAAGACGAGGCGAGTCACCCTGGACTGGACCAGCGCTCCGGCACACATGGCACACGGTTCCAACGTCACGTACAGGGTGACGCCCGTCAACCGCCAGACCCCCAGATGCCTGCGAGCGGCATCCAGTGCGAGGACTTCCGCATGGGCAAGGGGGTTGCGATCCACTTCGCGGCGGTTGAAACCCGTGCCGATGATGTTTCCATCATGGACGGCAACCGCACCGACGGGGACCTCTCCGAGTGTCGCGGCTTCCCGCGCGAGCGCGAGCGCCTGCTGCATGAAAGCTTCGTCGTCACTCATGGAGACGGCGTGGAAGAAGGGAGCGCTCCCTGGAGGATTCGAACCTCCGGCCTTCGGATTCGTAGTCCGACGCTCTATCCAGCTGAGCTAAGGGAGCAAAATCTTCACGCGCTGCTACAACGACAAGTGGCGGAGAGAGAGGGATTCGAACCCTCGATACCCTTTCGAGTATGCAGGTTTAGCAAACCTGTGCCTTCAGCCTCTCGGCCATCTCTCCAACTCTTCTCTGTCAAAGAACCGCAAAACTCAAGAACATTTTCGGAGGCGGTAGGATTCGAACCTACGGAGAGCTTGCACCCTCTGCGGTTTTCAAGACCGCTGCCTTCAACCGCTCGGCCACGCCTCCAGACAACCCAGCCGGCGGTGTCCCTCGGACCGACGTCGACCGTGGGGCCGCCCTTCTACCTGATTCTTCGCCCGTTGCAAGCGGATGATCACACCTTTTCGCCACGCCGCTTCGCTACAGCGGCTTGAGCTCCTTGAGCCCTCCCATGTACGGCCAGAGGACCTCCGGGATGGCCACGGTGCCGTCGTCGCGCTGGTAGTTCTCCAGGATGGCGATGGACGTGCGGCCCACGGCCAGGCCGCTGCCGTTCAGGGTGTGAGCGAGCTGGGGCTTGTCCCCCTTCTGGGGCCGGAAGCGGATCTTCGCGCGGCGCGCCTGGAAGTCGCCGCAGTCCGAGCAGGACGAAATCTCCCGGTAGGCGTTCTGCCCCGGCAGCCAGACCTCGATGTCGTAGGTCTTGCGGGCCGAGAAGCCCATGTCGCCGGTGCACAGCAGCATCACCCGGTGGTGCAGGCCGAGCCGCCGCAGGATGTCGCACGCGTCGTCCGTCATGGCCTCGAGCTCGTCCAGGCTCTTGTCCGGCTGGGCGAACTTCACCATCTCCACCTTGTGGAACTGGTGCTGGCGGATGAGGCCGCGGGTGTCCTTGCCGGCCGCGCCCGCCTCCGCGCGGAAGCACGGGCTGAAGGCGCAGTAGCGGATGGGCATGGACTCGCCCTCGAGGATTTCGTCCGCGTGGTAGTTGGTGACGGGCACTTCCGACGTGGGGATGAGGAAGCGCTCGGGGTCGCCCAGCGTCTTGAAGGCGTCGTCCTCGAACTTGGGCAACTGGCCCGTGCCCATCATCGTCTCGCGCAGCACCAGGTAGGGCGGGAGCAGCTCCGTGTAGCCCTTCTGGGTGTGCACATCGATCATGAACGTGACGAGCGCCCGCTCCAGCCTGGCCAGCGCGCCCTTGTAGAAGGTGAAGCGGCTGCCGGACACCTTCGCGGCGCGCTCGAAGTCGAGCATGCCCAGCTTCTCGCCCAGCTCGAAGTGCTGCTTGGGCGTGAAGGGCAGGTTGGGCTTCTCACCCCAGCTCTTCACCTGGACGTTCTGGTCCGCGCTCTCCCCCACGGGCACCGACTCGTGGGGGACGTTGGGGATGAGCAGGAGGATGCGGTTGAGCTCCTCCTCGACTTCCTTGAGGCGGTTCTCCTTCTCCTTGATGTCCTGGGAGACGGCGCGAAGGTCGCCGCGCAGCGCGTCCAGCGCCTTGGGGTCCTCCTTCGCCTTCTTCTTCATCTCCTCGTTGGCGGCGTTACGGCGCGCGGCCAGGGACTCCATGGAGACGTACAGCTCGCGGCGCTCGGAGAAGAGGCGCTGGAAAGGGCCGAGGTCCAGGTTGCCGCCTCGCGTCTTCAGGCGAGCGACGACCGCATCGAAGTTCTGCGCAACGTTCCGGAGGTCCAGCATGGGGCACGCCTTGTAGTCACCCTGGGTGGGCGTCAGCAAGGTTCCTCGCGCCCGGGGTGCTCAAGGGCGGACGCCCCGGGCGACAGGTGCCTGACGCCGGCCATCCCCGGGAGGACGGCCGGCTGTCGGCTGCCGGCTAGTTCTGCAGGTCGTAGATCTCTTCCTCGATGTCCTTCTTGTCGGTCGCGTCCGGCTTCTTCACCAGGTAGTCCTTGAAGGCCTGGACGGCTTCCTTGCGCTTGTTCTTCTCCTTATAGGCGAAGCCCAGGTAGTAGTAGGTCATCGCGTTCTCCGGCTCGGCGTCGGCGGCCTTGCGGTACCAGTCGATGGCCTTGGCGTGCTGGGTCTGCTCGGTGAAGGCGCGGGCGACCTTGTAATAGACGTACGTGAGCTTGGTGTCCGCCTTGAGCGCCGTCTGGTAGCGCTTGATGGCGTCGTTCCAGCGGGCGGCGTTGAAGTAGGCGTCGCCGATGGAGCCGAGCACGCGGGTGCGGCGCGGGTCCGACTTGAGGCTGGCCTCGAAGGACTCGATGGCCTCGTCGAACTCGCTGTTCTCCAGGTGGGCGTGGCCCAGGGCCTCGTGCGCGTCGGCGTTGGCCGGGTCCAGCTCCACGGCGGTGTTCCACTCGCGGATGGCGTCGGGGAGCTGCTTGGCGTCGCGCAGGATGACGCCGTAGGCATAGTGGTAGTCGGGGCGCTTGGGGGCGCGCTCCACGGCCTTGCGCATGGCGTCCATGGCCTGGGTGAACTCCAGCCGCTTCGCCTTCACCAGGGCCAGGTAGTAGAGCGCCTCGTGGTTGGAGGGCTCGTTGCTGAGCGCCAGGCCCAGGTTGCTCTCCGCGCCGGGCAAGTCGCCTCGCTCCAGCAGCACCGCGCCCAGGGTGATGGGGATGGTGGTGGAGCGCGGGTCCTCGCCCTTGGCCTTCTCCAGCTCCGCCACGGCCTCGTCGAGCTTGCCCAGCCGCCACAGCACGAGTCCGCGCTGCAGCCGGCCGTCCTTCAACAGGTGCGGGTCCAGCTCCAGGGCGCGGTTGGCCTCGGTCTGGGCCTTCTCCAGGTCGCCGTTGAGCAGCGCCACGCGCGACAGGCCCAGGTGGGCGTCGGCGAGGTTGGGGTCCAGCTGCACGGCGCGCTCGAACTCCTGCTGGCCGAGCAGGGCGTTGTTCTCCGCCAGGGCCAGCTCGCCCAGACCCGCGCGCACGCCGGCCAGGTCCGGGGCCTTGGTGGCGGCCTGCTCCAGCTGCGTGCGGGCCTCCGCGTTGCGGCGCTGACGCAGGTAGAAGCGGCCCAGGTAGAGGTTGGCCTCCACCAGGTTGGCGTCCGCGGCGATGGCGCGCTTGTAGTGGCCCTCCGCCTCGGAGAGCTTGTCCAGCGCGTCCTCGATGCGGCCGTAGAGGTACGCGATGCGCGCCTCGTTGGGGAAGCGCTGGCTGGCCTTCTGCACGGCGTCCAGCGCCGCCTGCATCTTGCCGGTCATCACCAGCGAGGTGATGTGGCCGTCGGCGTACTCCAGGTTGTCGCCTTCCTCCGACGCGAGCGCCGTGTAGAGGGGCAGGGCGCCCTCGTAGTTGCGCTGGGCGCGCAGCACGTGGGCCAGCTGGGCCTTGAGGAAGTCGGACTGCGGGTCCTTCTCCATCGCGGACTTCAGCTCGGCCTCGGCCTCCTTGGGCTTGTGCTGGTGGAAGAGCGCCACGCCCTTGAGGCCCCGGGCGCGGGCGAGCTCCGCCGGGCCCAGCGCGGACTGGACGTCCTCGGCCAGGGCCTCGTCGACGGACTGGGCGCCCTTCTCCGCGTCCTTGCGCACCAGGAGCTGCACGGCGGCGAGCTCCACGGCGGACGAGGCGTGCTTGCGGTCCGCCTCGAGCGCGGCGGCGTAGGCGGCGGCGGCCTCGTCGGCGCGGCCGGCGGCCTGGTGCAGGTTGCCCAGCGCGTGGTGGGCCTTGGCGGACTTGCCGTCGGCGGCGAGTACCTTCTTCAGCGTCTCGACGGCGCCGTTGAAGTCGCGCTTCATCGTCTGGGCCTCGGCCACGAGGAAGGCCAGCTCCAGGTCGCCCTGGTTGCCCTCCCGCGAGTACGCGTCCAGGAGCGGCGCCAGCGCGGCGTCCGCCTGCCGCGAGGTGAGCGCGAGCGAGGCCGTCACCTTGATGAAGTCGACGTCCTTCTCACCGAGCAGCTCGATGTCCGCCATGCCGTCGCGGCAGCGGGCCATGTCAGACGCGTCCGCGGCGGCGTACTTGCGCTGCAGGTAGTAGACGGACTGGCACCACAGCGAGCGCACCGCCGGGTATTCCTTCTCCTGGAGTGCCTGAGCGGAGAGCGTGTGGGCCTGCTTGTAGCTGGCGAAGGTGTCCTGGAGCAGGGCCTGCTGGGCCTGGCTCACCAGCTGGGCCTGGGGCGAGCCGTCGGAGACGCGCGCGGGGAACAGGGCCCGGCGGCCGAAGGCGCCGTAGCGCGTGCCGAACTCGGTGCCCGCACCGATGCCCAGCAGCACCACGCCGACGCCGGCGGCGATGAACATGGGGACGCGCTTCTTGAGCTTCTCGTTGGCGCCGCTGCGGTCCACCACGGAGACGGCCGCCATGCGGCCCTCGTAGAGCTGCTCCAGCCGGCGCATGTTCGCCTGCTGACCGTTGGCGTCCGAGGTGGGGGCGCTGGGCGAGTCCGACGCGGCGGCGACGGGCGCGGCCGCCACCACCTTGGCCGGGCCCTCCATCAGCCGCTGGATGGCGGCGGCGAAGGTGGGGATGGTTCCGATGGCGGACCAGGACTCGGAGTCGAGCGAGACGTCCTCGTTGCCGAGCAGCTGGCCGTCCTCGAGCATCTTCACGACGACGCCCTCGTCGAACGGACCGAACACCTTGCCCGAGCGGCGGCGCACATGGAAGCGGCGCACCTTCGCGCCCGCCTGGGCGCCCTTCTCCGCGTCCTTGCGCACCAGGAGCTGCACGGCGGCGAGCTCCACGGCGGACGAGGCGTGCTTGCGGTCCGCCTCGAGCGCGGCGGCGTAGGCGGCGGCGGCCTCGTCGGCGCGG
>NZ_SRLW01000407.1:0-7098 GCF_006518215.1 Myxococcus sp. AB025B | reverse complement strand
ACGTCCACGTCGGGGAACTCCTCGGCTCCTCTGTCAGGAGGAGACCGGTTCGGTTGGTTTCACCGAGGAGCTTCCCTCTTTCCCGCTCGTCCCTCCTCGCCATCTACACACTTATAGGGACACGACCGCTCGCGTCGCCCTTGCTGGTCACCCGACCACAAAACGAGTGGACCCTGTGTGCAAGTGGAAGCACGGCGGGGCTCGAAGCGGCGCTTCCCAACGTCGTCTATGTTCCAGCACTTCGCGAAACGACTGAAGAGACGGACGTGGAGGCGAAAGCCTCATCGATCCGCAAGATCGTGAACTCGTTGTTCGACCAGCACCTGGCGAACCACGACAGGGTCGTTCAGTTCAAGAAGGCCGCGTCGGAACTCCAGTACCTCTTCGCCACCGAGGGCAAGCACCGGGTCGTCGCCAGCATGGAGGAGAAGCTCACGGAGAAATTCAAGGAGCTCATCAACATCAGCGCCGAGTTCACGTTCGACGCACCCGATGTGACCGCGGACCTCGCGAGCAGCACCCGATTCCGGGTGGTCGATTCGGGCCTGCCCACGCGTCCGGACCTCCAGGGCCATGGCGCGCAGCGGTCCATCGTCCTGGCCCTGCTCCAACTCTACGTGGAGCAAACGAGGCAGAGTGTGTCGCACGAGCAGCAGCACATGCTCTTCTTGATTGAGGAGCCGGAGATCTATCTGCACCCCGGGATGTGTCGGAGGATGCGCGACACCCTCCTGAAGATCGCGCGGAGCGGTGTCGGCCAGGTCATCTGCACGACGCATTCGCCCGTCTTCCTGGACCTCGCGGATCGCCACGATGGCATCGTCATCCTGCGCAAGAAGGACGGTCATCCCGTTGCCACGCAGCGCATCCAGGACGTGTTCGCGCAGTCCGACGAGGACCGCGAACAGCGCTCGAGGCTCCGGATGTTGCTCAACTTCGACCCGGCCGTGAACGAGGCGTTCTTCTCCGAGCAGGTCTGTCTGGTCGAGGGGGACTGCGAAATCGCGGCGGTTGAGGCCACTGCGAGGAAGCTCCAGGACCTCGGTGAGCTGGACATGTCCCGGTACCTCCTGGCGAGGCGTGCCACCACCTTCATCAACTGCCGGGGGAAATGGACGATTCCGGCGTTCCAGAAGGTCCTCAATGCCTTCGGTATCGAGTACCGCGTCATCTACGACAAGGACCGCGGAGCGAATGCGGACCTGGCGAACGCGAAGATCGACCAACTCCAGATGGAGGAGGGTCGCAAGCTTACCCACGACCCGAACTTCGAGGAGTACATCTTCGGTGAGACATGGGGGAAGGACAAGCCGTGGACCGTCACCCAGAGAGTCGGTGAAGCCACGTCGCTCAACGAGCGGCTATTGGCTTTCTTTGCCTTCGCGGTGGGACGGCCGCTTGCTCAACTGAAGCCGCAGCCCGTGGTTGCCGCCAGCGTTCAGGCTCTTCCGCATCGAGCCCAAGGACCTGCTCGGCGCAACCTCCGGAACAGGCTCAAGGAGTACACGGTTCCACAAGAGGTGCTGCAATCCGCACGCAACCTGAACCAGCTCTTCCGTATCGCCGCCGGTCCAAACCGTGATCCAAATCCGGATTCGCACCACCCGCTCCCCAGTATCGACGGAACGAAGGTCGATGCGTTCGCCATCGTCACGGGCTCTTCGATGGCGGACACCTTGCAGGACGAGGACATCGTGGCGCTCAGGTTCCTGGACGGGGTCTATCTGGATCCGGTTGATATCTCGGAGCCCCCATCGAACTCCTCGTTGCCGGGCATCATCGAGAACGATGGCATCTATGTGCTGGCGGCCAATGACTACATCGACCAGCGGGCATACACCATGAAGCGCGTGAGAATCGCCACCAAGCCTGACGGGACTTGGAACTGCGAAATCCATGCTGACAATCCAGAGGCGTTCTGGGGGCACAGGGGCCGCTTCAGCATCGTGAAGACGGACCGGGTTCACTTCGCCGCGCAGGTGATTGGGCTGGTTCGTGGTGCGGCCCCGGAACCCGAGCCTTCGGGACATTGAACTTCGGCTCCATGCCCACGCGACGGGTACAATCCCCCGGGTTTGCGGCTTGTCGTAGGGGCCGGATTGGGAGTGCGCGGTGCCGCATTGGCGGGAGGTGCTTCCTGACAGTCGAGGCAGCCTCCCCCTGGGTGGAGACCTCGTCCGCACGGACGCGTCGGGCCCGGCGGACGCCGCGGTCGCCATTCTTGGCGTGTACCCTGCCGCGACGAAGCTCTCCAGGTGGGAACATGATGGGCTGGTGTGCAACCTTCCGACTCAGGTCGAGCGGACCTCGTTCGAGTCGTCCTCCCGCTCCGGAAGGGACCTGGATGCGCGCTACCTCGCGCCGCTCGGTCTCAATCGGAGCTCCGTCCTCATCACGGACCTCTGGCCCTATTACCTGTCCACCACGGTGACTGGGAAGCGCGGCCGCTCGATGGCGGACAACGTCGCGCGCTACGAGGCAGAGACAGGGAGGCGGACTGCCGTGGAGCCACGGCCTGCGCCAGATGAGCTCCTGGCGCGCTCCCGGGAGCTGCCGGGTAATCTCGACCGACTCGCAGAGGTTCTCGGGAACCCAGCGCTGAGGCTCTTGCTGACGCTCGGCACCGAGGCAGCTGCGTTCGTTCGAGGACTGACGTCGATACGAGGTGCTCAGAAGCATCTCTATGGGGCGGCCGTTGAGCTGGAGCCATGGGGGCGGCCGCTCTCGATCGTGCATCTGACGCATCCAGGGAATCTGATGCGCAAGCTCTCGGGATGGCAGCGGCGCCACGAAGACTGGTGCTCCGCTCTCGGGCACACGCTTGTCGCCCAGGCGCGTCGACGTTGAACTTGCGCTGGATATTGCCCCGCCAGGTTGGAACTCACGAGGGCCCCCAGCCTCAGTGCCTGGCGGGGTACAGGCGTTCCAGTTCCACATGCCAGCGAGCGACCTGTTCTGGAGTCACTTCGAGACGCGTGAGCCATGCCTGGAAGTAGTGCTCCAATTCGACGGACCGGGGATGCACTCCCCGGTGATGTCGAAGGAAGTCCTTGTAGTTCTGGACCTTGTCGGCGCGGAGCATGTCGTTGACCTCGGGCTCCGTGCTGAGCGTGATGTCCTCGGGCCCCTTCAGTCCCGGTCGATGGGACAGGGCCGCGTTGGCCGTCTCCCGGTAGTCCAGCGCGAGCGCGAGGACGCGCGGGTCGTCGCTCACCCCGTCGATCGGTGGCAGGGAGAGGTCCGCTCCCGTGGCGAGTGCTCGGGCCCACGCGGCGGCGCGTTCGTCATCGTCCTGCACCAGTGGGTGCAGGCAGTACGCGCGTTGGGCCTGCTCGCTCGCGCCCAGGGCCCTTAGCACCCACAGTCCCTCGTCGATGTGGTGCATGTACGGTACGCCGGAGCGTCGAGCGCGTCGCTGTCCGTAGAACGTCTGAATCGCGAGGTACTCGCGGGCGCTCGCATCCATTCCGCGAGGATGGCAGTCGGCAGCGGCGGGCGCCATCTTCGACAGTCAGTGTTTCGTGGGGCATGGCGCAACCGGTCCCAGACGCGTACCGTCCAGGGGCTCCGAACTCCATGCCGACCGTCCTGGCGCTGCTTCACATCCTGGGCTGCGTGCTGCTCGCCGCCGTCTTCTTCGCTCCCGCCGGAGTGCCCACGCTCGTCCACCTGCTCAAGGGCATCCTGCGCGAGTACAGCCTGATGATGCTGGTGCCCGCGCTCTTCACCGCGCTCGTGGCCGTCTGGTGCGCGCACGCGGACGTGTGGAAGTGGCTGCGCTGGGGGACCGCCGCGTCCGCGCTGGTCGTCGGATTCCTCGCGATATGGCCCGCTGGCTCCGCCTGGCGGATGGCCCGTGCGAACGGCCTCCCGCTCGACCTCCGCGCATATCTCCGGCCTCTCGTCGGTGCTCGCCCCCTGCCGAGCCAGACGGTTCGCTTCGCCGAAATCGCGGGGCGCGACCTGCACGCCGACATCTTCCTTCCCCCAGGCGTTCCATCCATTCCACGCCCGGCGGTGCTCTACTTCCACGGAGGCGGTTGGCGCGGCGGTGAGCGCGCGTATGCCCGCGCCTGGGCCGACTTCCTCACCGCGAAGGGCTACGTCCTCATCGCCCTCGACTACCGCCTCTTCCCGCCCGCCACAGGCATGACGGCTCCGGGCGACGTCAAGTGCGGCATCCGCTGGGTCAAGGACCACGCGGCGAGCTACGGCATCGACCCAGCTCGACTCGTCCTGTTCGGTGAATCCGCGGGTGGGCACCTCGCGATGCTGGCGGCGTACTCCGCGGGCGACTCCCGCCTTCCTTCCTCCTGTGGTTCCGCCGCAGACACCTCCGTCGCCGCCGTCATCAGCTTCTACGCACCGGGCGACCTGGTGGCCCACGCCGCGCACAACGCCGACACGCTCGTGGGCTTCACCGGTGCTCCACTGGCCGGTCACCGCGAGCTGTACGAGCTGCTCTCTCCCATCCACCACATCGGTCCACGCGCTCCACCCACGCTCCTGCTCCACGGAGGCGCCGACAGCGTCGTGCCGCCCGAGGCCTCCCAGGAGATGGCCGCCCGGCTCGCCCAGCACGCAGTACCCCACGCCCTCTTCACGCTCCCGTACGCGGAGCACGGCTTCGACATCTGGGACGGCGGCTTCGGCCGACAGCTCGCCCGGGGATGGGTGGGACATTTCCTCCAGCAGTACGCGCCCGTCGAGTGACGCGGGCCGGGCGTGAATGAAATCCCCGGCCCCCCGTCATGAAGAGCACACGGTGAGCGGGACAGCGAGAGCGGCCCCGCCGCGGTGATTCCAGACAAGGAGAAGTCCCATGTTGGCGGTTCGCGGTGGCTCCGAGGGTGTTCGTGCGCGTGAAAACCGGTCGGCGAAGGGCAGGGGCTGGATGGCGCTCGCGCTGCTGCTCCTGCCGATGACGGCGGCGGCGGGCCCTGGTCCCGATTACCGCTGGGACGAGTCTCGCAACCGCCCGGGTCCCAACCGCTGCCACAGCTCCTCGGAGTGCGACGGCGCGCGCACCTGCAGCCCCGCCGGGTGGTGCCAGGGCGAGGCCCGCCCGACTCCGCCGCCCCCGCCGCCGGGCCGGGGCCATGGTCACGGCCGCGATGAGCCGCGCCACCAGCGCACCTCCTTCATCCGCAGCAAGCTCGCGGGGCTCGTGCTCGACATCGAGGGCAACAACCGCTCGCTCGGCGCCGGACTCATCGCCCACCGCGCGAAGTCCCACCGCGAGGGCAATGACAACCAGCAGTGGGAGCTGGTGCCCACCCGAGGCGGCTACCTCATCCGCAGCAAGCTCAACGGACTCGTGCTCGACATCGATGGCGCGAACAAGGCACCGGGGACCCGGGTCATCATGTGGGAAGCCCACGGCAGCCCCAACCAGGTGTGGAAGCTCGTGCCCGGTCGCGCCCGCGGCACCTACTACATCCAGAGCGCCCTCAATGGCTTCGTGCTGGATGTCGAGGGCGCCAGGGCGGATGGCTCGGGTCGGCTCATCGTCTACCCCAGGCACCGCAAGGCCGCCGACAACCAGCTCTGGCACGTGGAGCCCTGAGCCACGCCCCCAGGGGTGAGCCTGGCGGCACTGCTCGAACAGGGTGCCGCCTTCGTCATTGTTCGAATCACCACGACGAACGTGGCCCAGGAGGGCTGGGGCGTGTCGGCTGCTTCACTGCGACGGCTCGGGACTCGGAGGGGTGTCACCCGAGGAGCCGTGTCTGGCTTGTGAGCCGCCGGCTCGCTCTTCGAGACTGGCCGCTCACGCTGGCATCCTCGTCCCCCCTCCTGCGCGCGCGGCACCCTCCTGGGAGTCGTCATGCCTGTCTCGTTCAGGTGCGTGGTGTCCCTGGCCGTCCTGGTCCTCGCGTGCTCTCGCGGCTCGCCCCAGCCGCAGCAAGACGAGCTGCCGCCCTTCTACCGCACGCCTGACTCGCTCCCGACCTCCGCTCAAGGCGATGTCCTCCGGCACGAGCCGCTCACGGGGGTCGCCGCGTTGGAGCAGGCGGGGAGCAATGAGCTCGTGCTGTATCGCTCGGACGCGGTGGCGGGAGAGCGGCCCATCGCGGTGTCCGGCATCATCGCGCTCCCGAAAGGTGAGCCGCCCGAAGGCGGATGGCCTGTGATTGCCTGGGCGCACGGGACGGTGGGCGTGGCCGACAAGTGCGCGCCGTCGCGCGATGTCCTGGGCTCGAGCGCCCACTGGTTCAATCAAGCGCCACATCGGATGCTCAACTACTTCCTGAGCGAGAAGAAGTGGGCCGTGGTGATGACCGACTACGAGGGGCTCGGCACGGAGGGACGGCACCCGTACCTGCTGGGGCGCTCTCAGGCGCGAGGCGTGCTCGACAGCGTGGTGGCGGCGCACAAGCTGTACCCGGGCAAGCTGTCGAAGAAGTACGCCATCGTGGGCCACTCCCAGGGCGGACAGGCGGCGCTGTTCTCCGCGGCCGAGGCCCCGGAGCGGCTGCGAGGCAAGGACCTGGAGCTCGTGGGCGTGCTGGCCTATGCGCCGGGGTCCGCGATGCACCTGACCTTCCCGCTCGCCGTGCAGGTCCCGGAGCCCTCGCCGGAAGGCGCGTTCATCCCCCTCTTCCTCGCCGGTGCGTCGGAGGGTGACCCCGAGGGGGTGAAGCTGGAGCAACTGCTCAAGCCCCAGGCCCTGAGGCTGTTCGCGGAGGTCGACACCAAGTGCCGCACCGAGCTGAGCCTCAAGGACTCCTGGGGGAGCTTCGTCCCCAAGGGCAATGTGATGAGCGAGACGGCGAACTGGCCACCGCTGCTCGCGCAGCTGCGCGCGATGCATCCGGGGTATCTGCGCATCGGAGTCCCGGTGCGACTGGTGCAGGGGGCCCTGGATGCGCGCGTGAATCCGGCGCAGACGTGGGTCGTCCGCAACGAGCTCATCGCGCGTCAGGCCTCGATGGAGTACGTGGGGTGCCCGGTGGCCGACCACTTCGGCGGGGTCTGGCTCTCATCCTGAGCACGCAGCCCGGTGGACCTGAGCGCGCAGAGGGGCGAGCGTGAGGTCGATGGCGGCGTCCCAGCGCTCGGAAAGCACCAGGGAGCGGAGGTCGAGCACATTTTGAC
>NZ_SRLW01000406.1:0-7126 GCF_006518215.1 Myxococcus sp. AB025B | reverse complement strand
ACGGGGCGCGGGGGCGGCGCGGCCGGGGCCTCCTCCATCGCGTCACTCAGGTCCAGGTCGAACTCGAGCGCACCTCCGGCGGGCTTCGCGGCGGCGGGAGGCGGAGCGCTGGGACGAGGAGGCGGAGGCGGAGCGACCGGGGCCTCTTCCACCGCATCGCTCAGGTCCAGGTCGAAGTCGAACGCGCCACCCGCGGGCTTCGCGGCGGCGGGCCGAGCCGGAGGCGGCGCGCTGGGACGAGGAGGAGGCGGCGCGACGGGGGCCTCCTCCATCGCGTCGCTCAGGTCCAGGTCGAACTCGAACGCACCTCCCGCGGGCTTCGCGGCGGCGGGCGGAGGCGGAGCCCCGGGGCGCGGAGGCGGCGGCGCGGGCGTCTCCTCCACCACGTCACTGAAGTCGAACTCGAACGCGTCACCCGCGGGCTTCGCGGCGGCGGGCGGAGGCGGCGCACTGGGGCGCGGAGGCGGCGGCGCGGGCGTCTCCTCCACCACGTCACTGAAGTCGAACTCGAACGCGCCACCCGCGGGCTTCGCGGTGGCGGTGGGACGCGCGGGCGTCTCTTCCACCGCGTCACTGAAGTCCAGGTCGAACTCGGGTGCGCCCCCCTTGGGCTTCGCGGCGGAAGGCGCCGGAGCCCCGGTGGCCTCGGACATGTCGAGGTCGAACTCCATCGGGCCGCTGGAGCGCGCCGACGAGGACGACTCGTCCTCCACGGAGAGACCGACCTCGATGGGCGCCTCGTCGAGCATCTCGCCCTGCGCGAGCGGCGCCTCGTCGAGCGACAGCTCGAACCCGGGCAGCGGCTCGTCCATCAGCGGCGCGGCGGGAGGCGGCGGCGTGCTCGCGATGAGCTCCTCGAGCGGGATGTCCACGTCATCGGCGGGCGCGGCGGGCGGCGGGGAGAAGTCGAAGGGCTCGTCGAGTCCCGGAGCCGCCGGCGCATCCAGGTCATCGAACAGCGAGTCCAGCGCGGGCCCACGAGGCGCCGCGGCGGGCTTCGCCACGGGCGCGGGTGCGGGCCGGGCCTGCACGGGCGCGACAGCCGGCGCGATGGAGGGGGCCAGCGGCGCGACGGACGGGGCGATGGCGGGCAGCGGCGAGACGACGGCCGCGGGGGCCTCCGGCTTGCGCTGCAGGAGCATCATGTCCACCAGCGCGCGGCTGGCCGGGTCCAGCTCGTGGAACTGGAGCCCCATGCCGGGAGGCCCCGCGGGGTCTCCCACTTCACGGACCCAGCGCACGTCGGCGGTGCCGCGCAGCACGCGCACGCCTCCGGCGATCTGCACCTCGAACTTGACGGGTGTCCCCACGGGCTGCGGGGTGCGCGAGCGGATGAACATCCCGCCCGGGCTCAGGTTGGTGGCGAACTCCTCCGCGAAGCTCCCCACGCTTTCATGCTTGAGCTTCACCAACAGACCGACTGCCTTCCGGTCCGTGGTGCGCCTGCCTTGATCCATAACGCACCACCATCGCGGTACACCGCCCCCTTCTCAAGAGGGTTTTGGGGCCTCGGTTGGTTGGCAGGCCGAGGAACCAGGACAGGTGGGCCTGCGGCCTACCTGCACCTTCCTGTAATGTCGTGCGCCGCGAGGAGGCGTCCATGAGCACCATCCCTCTCACCGTCGCGGTGGCGCCGCGCACCGGCTGGCTGGTCGACCGGCGCCACGACTTGATTTCCACGGTGGGCGGCGCCGGCGCGAGCCTCATCCTGGTCGGACTTCATGCCGGGGCGGGGGTGAGCAGCCTGGCGTTGTGGTGGGCGTGGGTGTTGGTGCTGGATGGGCCGCACCTGTTCGCGACGGTGTCGCGCACGTACCTGGACGCGCGCGAGTGGAAGACGCGCAGGCGGCTGCTGTTGGGGAGCCTGGGCTGGTTCGCGCTGGGGCCGGTGTGCTTCGGGGTGTCGTTGCTCGTCGGCAGCAAGCTGCCGTTCGTGGTGTTCCTCACCTTCGCCGCGCTGTGGGCGTACTGGCACGTGGTGCGGCAGCACTACGGGCTGATGCGGTTGTACCAGCGCAAGTCGGGGGAGACGTCGCGGGTGGACCAGCGGCTGGACAGCGTGACGCTCTACGTGGGGCTCATCGCGCCGTTCGTGGCGTTCGCGGTGACGCATCCGGGGGCGCGCAAGCAATTGGGGCTGACGGGCACGCCGAGCTGGGAGCCGGTGGTCGCCGCGGCGTGCTTCACGCTGGTGGCGGCGGTGGTGCTCTCGAGCGCGGGGCGTCAGGTGTGGCGCTGGCGGACGGGGCAGCCGGTGAACGGGCCCAAGCTGTTGATGATGGGGGCGGCGGTGGGGCTGTCGGCGGTGGTGTTCTGGCCGTCGGTGTCCGCGCGGATGGACTTCATCATGTTCGCGGTGGCGGTGACGGCGTTCCACAACGTGCAGTACCACGGCATCGTCTGGTTCTATCACCGCAATCGCTATCACTCGGCGGGGGTGGACCCGGCGTCCTTCGGCTGGGCGCCGAAGGTGAGCCAGCGATTCATCTTCTATGCGGTGTGCGGCATCGCCTTCACCCTGGTGTATCGGGGCCTGGGGTGTGGCTTCGGCGCGCATCCGGGCTGCGGCGTGTTCGACGCGAAGCTCGCGCTGGGCACGGGGCTGACGCTGCGGGACTTCATGGCGGGCTTCATCTGGGGCTTCGCCCTGCACCACTACTACCTGGACCAGCGCATCTGGCGGGTGAGCAAGGATGCGGGGCTGAATCAGGACCTGAAGCTGAGCCCCGCGACACATCACTCCGTCTGACACTGCGGGAAAGACATCCCCCGCGGTGTTGACCCATCCTCGCGGGTGATGCGACAGCCCTCGGCGCCCAGCCTGTCGGCCCACGCGACAACCTCCATCGCAATGACTGACTCCAATCTGGGCCTCCAGGACTTCCACTACCCGCGCCAGTACACCGCGTGCATCCCCGACTCCCAGCTCCTGGGCGGCAACGGCACGGTGGACCCCGGCGAGCAGTGCGACGACGGCAACCTGAACAGTCAGGACGGCTGCGGCGCGTGCTGCCAGCTCGAGCTGTTCTGAGTCCCGGTGCCGCCGCTTCCGAGGCACTCGAAGTCCTCGGAAGCGGTGGCGTGAGGCGCTTCAGCGCACCCAGGACACGTTGGTGACGGTGAACTTCGAGCCGTCCGTCTTCTCGACGTTCGTGTAGGGCAGGTACACGCGCGACGAGAAGGTGTTCGCGGCGGTGTCGATTTCGATGAGCCGCGTCGGGTTCGAGGACCCGTCGTGGTAGGCAGTCAGCATCTGGTGGATGGTGTTGCCCTGCGTGCCCGTCACCGCGCGGTAGGCGTGCGTGCCCACGTGCCCGGAGAAGATGAACCGCACGTTGGGGTACAGCTTGAGCGCGTTGTCGAACACGTACTGGGGGCTGTTGTTGCCGTAGCCGCCGTTGCCCTGCTCGATGCCGCCGCCGCTGTTCTGGTGGGAGTGCGTCAGCACGATGACGTTGTGGTTCGGGTGCTGCGCGAGCACGTTCCGGGCCCACGTCACCGCGTCCGTGCGCGCCCACAGCTCCAGGCTGAGCACCAGCCAGTTCAGCCCGCCCGCCGAGAAGGTGTGGAAGGAGTTGTCGCTCTTGCCCGCCTCGAACACGCCGCCCAGCCGGGCGAAGCGCGACGGCGGGAAGTAGGTATTGAACGTGGTGGTGTTGCGCAGGTTGGCATTCACGTTGCCGGGGCACGCGCTGCCTCCCGGGCAGGTGGCCGCGGTGTCGTGGTTGCCGATGGCGATGGCGTAGGGAATCCCCGCCGCGTCCAGCTTCTGGAAGGCGTTGCCCGCGCGGACGTACTGGATGTGGTCCGGCGTGTCCCAGTTGGCCATGTCACCCGTGTGGCCCACGAAGCGGATGTCCAGCGCGGCCTTGTTGTCCGCGAGCCACTGCATGCGGTGGTCGATGAGCGTGGAGCTGGAGACGACCTCGTTCTGCGTGTCCGGGATGATGACCAGCGTGAACTTCGTGTCCACCGGCTGCGGCGTCGCCGGGGCCACGTGGAAGCGGATGCCCTGGTCCACCCAGCCCGCCGCGCTGAGCGCCGCGCGCTCCTGGGCGGTGATGGCGAAGCGGTGCTTCTTCAGCGTGTCGTTCGCGTAGCGGTAGACGGGCACCAGGCACGGCGAGGCCGTCGCCGACGCGAAGAAGCCCACGCCCTCGTCGGTGGTGAAGCCTCCCTGCGTCACCAACTGCTGCTTCTCCGCCGCGTCGATGGTCCAGAAGTGCTCGGTCCGGCTCGGGCTGTAGATGCGATACACGGGCGACAGCCCCGTCCCCGTGATTCCCGAGGCCCGGAACGCCACGCCCCGGTCCTCCGTGTAGCCGTACGTCGTCCCCGCGTTCGTCGCCTCGTTGGCGTTCAGCGTGTAGAGGCTGTCGCCATTGCTCGGCCGGATGCGGTGATACACGGGCGAACCCAGCGCGGCGCAGTCGAGCGCCGCCTCGCTGGACGCTGTCTCGGCGGGCTCCACGGGCGCGCCACCACCACACGCCCACAGCCCCGCCATCAGCACCAAGGACCCCGCGACTCTCCATGAACCCATGATGTCTCCTCTCGAAGGAACACGACTCGCTGCTCCTCGAAAGCCTCTTCGACCCGGCCGAGCCAGGCAATGACTTGATTCCTGGTCAATCCAAACCCCGGCGACAAACAGGCCAGAACCGGACACGAGACATAGATGCAACACGGCTGCATCAACACCCCTCGCATGACATAACGCCCGCACCTCGAAGCCGCGTGAGCGCTCCGCCCTTCGCACCTCCCCGGGAACAGTCATGCATCCAAGACCCCTCCATCTGGCATTCCTGGCCGTCACGGCCGTCCTCATGGTGAGCTGCGGCTCCTCGGACGAGCCCGGGCCCGATGAGACCACTGAGTGCGGCGGCCACGGCCACCTGCACGGCGACCACTGTCACTGCGACGAGGGCTATGTCGCGGACGGCCTCACGTGTGTCGTCGCCGAGGAGCCCGTCATCGAGTGCGGAGGCCACGGCCATCTGCACGGTGACCACTGCCACTGCGACGAGGGCTACACCGAGCAGAACGGCACCTGCGTCGTCGCCCCCGAGCCGGGCCTCGACTGCGGCGAGCACGGCCACGCACACGGGGACCACTGCCACTGTGACGAAGGGTACGTCGAGCAGGAGGGCACGTGTGTCGCGGCCCCCGTGACGGGGCCGGACTGTGGCGAGCACGGCCACGCGCACGGCGACCACTGCCACTGCGACGAAGGGTACGAGGAGAAGGAAGGCACCTGCGTGCCCCAGACGGAGCCGGGCCTCGACTGCGGCGAGCACGGGCACAGCCACGGTGACCACTGCCACTGCGACGCTGGCTACGTGGAGGAGAACGGCACCTGTGTCCCGGAGACGGAGCCGGAGCCCGGCTGTGGCGAGCACGGGCACAGCCACGGCGACCACTGCCACTGCGACGCGGGCTACGTGGAGGTGAACGGCACCTGTGTCCCCGAGCAACCGAACCCGGCGCTGCCCACGTACACCATCGTCCCCATCATGTACCCCTCGGGCACCGGCAGCTTCGCGCTGGAGCTGAACGACGCGGGGCAGGTGGTGGGCAACGTGCGCTCGACGGTCATCACCGGCACGCCGCCGCCGCTCATCGCCTACCGCTGGAGCGAGGAGAGCATCACCGAGCTCGGCATCCTCCCGGGCAGCAACAACTTCAGCCGCGCGTACGGCCTCAACGCGAGCGGCGTGGTGGTGGGCGAGAGCGACAACAACACGCCCCGTGCCTTCCGCTGGGAGAACGGCGTGATGACCGACCTGGGCACGCTCGGTGGCGCGTCCGCGGTGGCGACGGACATCAACGACAGCGGCGTCATCGTCGGCAGCTCGTCCAACGGCACCGCCAGCCGCGCGTTCCGCTGGGTGGACGGGACGATGACGGAGCTGGGCTCGCTGGATGGCCAGGGCAACACGCTGGCCCGCGCGTGGGGCATCAACAACGCCGGTGACGTGGTGGGGTACTCGAAGAACGCGCAGGGCGTCACGCGCGCCACGCTCTGGACGGCGCAGGGGCAGCTCGTCAACGTCGGCGCGCTGGACGTGAGCCTCGCGAGCCAGGCCTACGCGGTGAACGAGTCCCAGCAGGTGGTGGGCTCCGCCGTCATCGGCGCCACGTCGGGCGGCTCGCCCATCTACAACGCCTTCACCTGGAGCGACGGCACCGTCCGGAGCCTGGGCACGCTGGCCAGCCAGCCCACCGCCATCCACAGCGAGGCGAAGGCCATCAACGCGTCGGGCTGGATTGTCGGCTACGTGGGCCAGTACCACGGCAACGCGTCGCTGGGCACCGCCGCCGCCGTGCTCTGGGTCGACGAGCGCATCCACGACCTCAACACGCTGATTCCCGCGGACAGCGGCTGGACGCTCCTGTCCGCCGAGGGCATCAACACCCGCGGCGACATCGTCGGCTTCGGCCGCTTCAACGGCACCAGCACCGCCTTCAAGCTCGTGCGCCAGTAATCACGGCACGCGGGCCGCGATGGACCGTCCCTCCGACGCCCCGCATGCCCGATGTATCGCCGCGGCCGGTGCAGTCACCATCGGCCGCGGTGGGCCCTCACTCCGACCGAAGCCTCGCTGCCCGCTCGACGAATCGCACGGGCGGAGCGCGCGACCTCGTCCGAGTCTTCCCTCACCGGCGTTCAACACCTCGACCGCGCCGCCCCTCGTGTCGGGTGTCACCAGGGCGCGATGCGCCACAGCACCGCGTCCTGGTTCCACGTCTCCCCTTCACCCTCGCGCAGCCAGCCCGAGGCGACCAGCCCCTGTCCCGGCATCGCCGCGAGCCCCGTCACCGCGAGCGTGCACTGGCCGCTCGGACACTCGCGCGCCCGCAGCACGCGCCGCGCCTGGTCCGAGCCGTCCATGGGATAGCGCGTGAGCACGTCGCCACAGGCCACGGAGACGGCGCCCGTCTCGTCCACGGCCGCGGCCACGCCCTCCTGGGCCTCCTCGCCGCACTCGGGCTGCTTCAGCCAGCGCACCTCGCCCTCCGCGCCCACGGCGAGCACGAACGGCCCCTGCGTGCCCAGCGACGTGCCGCCCCACACGAGCAGCCCCGCGAAGTCGCCCGCCACCGAGACACCGCCCTGCGGCCTGTC
>NZ_SRLW01000405.1:0-7216 GCF_006518215.1 Myxococcus sp. AB025B | reverse complement strand
CCGCCCGCCCGTGTCCCTCGGCCGCCTGCCTTCGAGCGAGGTGCCGTCATGCGGGTGATGAAGTTCGGCGGCACCAGCGTGGGCGGCACCGCGCAGATGCGGCGCGTGGTGGACCTGGTCGCCCGGGCACGCCAGGAGACGCGCGTGTGCGTGGTGGCCTCGGCCGTCTGTGGCATCACCAACCTCCTGGTGGACACGGCCCGGCTCGCCCAGGAGGGCAGCTCCGTGGAGGAGCCCCTGTCGCGCTTCGAGCAGACGCACCTGGGCATCGCCCGGGAGCTGGGCGGAGAGCTGGAGGCGCTGGCGCCGCTGGAGCTGGGGCTCGCCGCCATCTCCACCGAGCTGCGCGGGCTGTTGCAGGGCGTGGGGCTCTTGCGTGAGTGCTCGCCGTCGGTGCTCGCGCACCTGTCGGGCCTGGGTGAGCGCGCCTCGTGCCTGGTGCTGGAGGCTCTTTTGTCCGCGCGCAAGCTGTCGCCCCACCTGGTGGACCCCAGGCAGGTGCTCATCTGCGCGGGGGACCCGCTGCAGGCCACGCCGCGCATGGACGAGATTCGCGCCAGGTTCGCCCCGCTGCGCGACGCCCAGGGGCCGGGGCTCCTGCTGATGCCGGGCTTCTTCGGCGGTGACGCGCGCGGCAAGACGATGTCCCTGGGACGCGGCGGCTCGGACTACTCGGCGGCGCTGGCGGCGGCGGCGCTGGACGCGGCGCTGCTGGAGATCTGGACGGACGTGGACGGCATCTACAGCGCCGACCCGCGCCTGGTCCCCGAGGCCTTCCCGCTGGCGGAGGTGAGCTTCGAGGAGGCGATGGAGCTGGCCTACTTCGGCGCCAAGGTGCTGCACCCCAAGACGATTGCCCCCGCGCGCGAGCGCGGCATCCCCGTGCGCGTGTGCAACAGCTTCAAGCCCGAGCACCCCGGCACCCTCGTCACCGACAGGGCCGCCCCGCCCGAGCACCCGGTGCGGGGCCTGTCGTTCCTCAAGGACGTGGCGCTGGTCAACATCGCCGGCGCGGGGCTCAAGGGCGTGCCCGGCACCGCCGCGCGCGTCTTCGAGTCCATGGCCCGCGCGGGCATCTCCGTGGTGCTCATCACCCAGGGCTCCAGCGAGTGCTCCATCAGCTTCTGCGTGCAGCAGTCGGAGGCCGACGCCGCCGTGCGGGCGCTGGAGTCCGAGTTCGAGGTGGAGCGCGAGGCCGGCAAGGTCGACACCATCGAGCGCCAGGGCCGGCTGGCCGTGCTCAGCATCGTCGGCGACGGCATGCGCCACCGCGTGGGCGTGGCGGGCACCTTCTTCAGCGGCCTGGCCGACGTGGGCTGCAGCATCGCCGCGATTGCCCAGGGCTCCAGCGAGCGGAGCATCTCCGCCGTCATCACCGAGGCCGACGGCCCGCGCGCCATGGCGCACGTGCACCACCGCTACTTCGGCACCACGGAGGTGGTGGAGCTCTTCGTCGCGGGCGTGGGCAGCGTGGGCGCGGAGCTGATGCGGCAGGTGCGTCAGCAGGCCCCCCACCTGCGCGCGCAGGGCGTGGACCTGCGGGTGTGCGCCATCGCCAACAGCCGGCACGCGCTCATCGAGCCGGGCGGCGTCGCCCTGGGCGAGTGGAAGGAGCGCCTGGAGGCAAGCCGCGCCCCCGCGTCGCTGGAGTCCTTCCGCGAGCAGGCGCGGGCCAAGCGGCCCGGCCGTCCCATCTTCGTGGACTGCACCAGCAGCGAGGACGTGGCGCTCGCCTACCCGTCCCTCCTGGCCGCGGGGCTGCACGTCGTCACCGCGAACAAGAAGGCCAACGCGGGGCGCATGGCCCACCACCGCGCCATCCGCGAGACGGCGGCGCGGCACCAGCGCCGCTTCCTGTACGAGACGAACGTGGGCGCCGCCCTGCCCGTCATCGACACGCTCAAGAACATGCTGCGCACCGGCG
This sequence comes from Myxococcus sp. AB025B, assembly GCF_006518215.1. Taxonomy (NCBI): domain Bacteria; kingdom Pseudomonadati; phylum Myxococcota; class Myxococcia; order Myxococcales; family Myxococcaceae; genus Myxococcus; species Myxococcus sp. AB025B. The sequence goes on along the minus strand of NZ_SRLW01000405.1, from coordinate 5,292 downwards.
ACCAGGTGCACCGCATCGAGGGCATCCTCTCCGGCTCGCTGTCGTACATCCTCGGCCTGCTGGAGGAAGGCGTGCCGCTGTCGCGCGCGGTGGGCTCCGCCATGGAGAAGCGCTTCACGGAGCCGGACCCGCGCGACGACGTGCAGGGCACGGACGTGGCGCGCAAGGTGCTCATCCTCGCGCGCGAGCTGGGCCGCCCCGTGGAGCTGGAGGAAGTGGCGCTCCAGTCGCTCCTGCCCGAGGACTTCGACGCGTCCGGTCCGCTCGACGCGTTCCTCGCGCGGCTGCCGTCGCTCGACGAGGGCTTCCAGCGCCGGGTGGAGGCGCTGCGCGCCGAGGGGAAGGTGCTCCGGTACGTGGGCAGCGTCGGCCCCGAGGGCTGCTCGGTGGGGCTCAAGGCCGTGCCGCTCGCCAACCCCCTGGCCGCGGTGAAGGGCGGAGAGAACGCGCTGAGCTTCCTGTCGGAGCGCTACAGCCCCACGCCACTGGTCATCCGAGGCTATGGCGCGGGCGCGGCGGTGACGGCGTCCGGCGTGCTGGCGGACGTGCTGCGGCTGGTGGAAGGCCCGCTGCCGTGAGTCCAGCGGGGCAGCTCGACGACGAAGCGGGCGCCCCGCCCCGGCTCGCTCTCCACCCAGACCTCTCCGCCATGGGCCTGGGCGATCTGACGGGTGATGAAGAGGCCCAGGCCCAGGCCGCCGTAGTTGGGTGAGGCGGCGCGCTCGAAGCGCTCGAAGATGCGCCCCTGCGACTCGCGGGGGATGCCCATCCCGTGGTCCTCCACGCTCAGCCACACCCGCTCGTCGTGGTGGGCGGACAGCCGCAGCCGGATGGGTCGGCCCGCGCCGTACTTCACCGCGTTCGTCAGGAGATTTATCAGCACCTGCTCCAGCCGCAGCCGGTCCCACCGGCCCGGCAGGGACCCGGGGGTGTCCAGCACCAGCTCGCAGCCCGCCTTCTCCAGTTGCTCACGCAGGTGGCCCACCACGTCGCGCGTGACGGCGACCAGGTCCATGTCCTCCAGGCGCAAGGACAGCCGCGACTCGTTGATGCGCGAGACATCCAGCAGGTGCTCCACCAGCCGGGACAGCCGCGACAGCTGGCTCTCGCACACGTTCAGCATGCCGGACAGCCGCGCGCGCAGGCCCGAGTCCGCCCGGGGCCGCGACAAGAGGGCGCCCATCTGCTGCATGCGCAGCTTCATGGACGTCAGCGGCGTCTTCAGCTCGTGCGAGGCGATGGAGAGGAACTCGTCGCGCACGCGGATGGCCTCCTGGGACTCGCGGTAGAGCTGCGCGTTGTCGATGGCGTACCCCGCGCGCCGCCCGAGCTCCTCCGCCAGCGCCACCTCGTCCGCGCCGAAGGCCCGCGCCCCCTGTCGCGACACGAGCGTCAGCACGCCCAGCCCCCGCCCGCGCGCCTGCAGGGGCACGCTGAGCGAAGGCTTGCCGCCCCACGCGCGCACGTGGCGCCACCGAGGTGAGCCCAGCCCTTCGTCGCGCAGGATTCCATGGGGCACCGGCGCGCACTCCGAGCGCCCCGACGCCATGACCCCCACCGGGCCGTACGTCACGCCGGGGACCAGCGGATGCGCCTCGAGCAGCTCCCGCACCTCGCGCTCCACCCCGGGCGAGCGCGCCGCCACCGCCACCGGGTGCAGCCCGCGACTGCCGTCGGGCATGAAGACGATGCACACGTCCCCCAGGCGGGGCACCGTCAGCTCCGCGACGCGCTGGAGCGTCGTCTCGTAGTCGAGCGACGTGCCCAGCTCCCGCCCCGCCTCCGCGAGGAAGCGCTGGGACTCCTCCAGGCGCTTGCGCTCGGTGATGTCGGTGGAGATGCCGCAGACGGCGTAGGGCACGCCCGACGCGTCCAACAGCGGGAACTTCTGGGTGATGTGCGTGTGGACGCCGTCCTCCCGCGGGACGCGCTCCTCGCGCACCACGGGCAGCCGCTGGTCCAGCACCTGCTCGCTCAGCGCCTGGAACTCGCGCGCGCTGTCCTCCGGGAAGATGTCGTGCACCGTCTTGCCGAAGACCTCCTCGCGCGTGCGGCGGAACATCAGCTCCCACTGGCGGTTCACGAAGATGTAGCGCCCGTGGGTGTCGAGCAGGAAGAAGACGGAGGTGGCGTTGTCCAGGATGGCGCGCAGCTGCCGCTCGCTCTGCTGGAGCGCCTCCTCGGCGCGCTTGCGCTCGGTGACGTCCAGCAGCACCGCCAGGGAGCGCACGCAGGCGCCCGAGGCGTCGCGCTCCATGATGGCGGACAGCAGCACGTCCAGCCGCGTCCCGTCCTTCTTCACCAGCTGGTACGGCACGTCCTTGCAGCGGCCCGTCCTGTGGAAGGCCGGCAGCACCTCCTCGCGCGCCCGCCGGGCCGACTCCTCGGTGAGGAACTCCGTGGAGTCGTGGCCGAGCACCTCCTCGCGCGTGTAGCCCAGCGTGGCCAGCCAGCAGTCGCTGACACTCACCAGCCGGCCCTCCCGGTCGATGGAGTGCATCATCACCGGCGTGTTGTTGTAGAGCGTGCGGTACTTCTCCTCGCTCTCGCGCAGGGCCCGCTCGACGCCGGCGAGGTCCCGGGACGCCTCGGGAGGTGACGCGGGGCTGTCGGTCGGGTGGGGCATGGCGAGGAGGCGATGGGCCGTGGGGTCGCCCGCCCTCCGCGCGTGACGCCCTCCTCAATGATTGGCGCGCCCCAGGGCCCCGCCAACCCGGCCTCCGCGCCACCCCCAGGTCGGCCAACCCACCGAGCCCCGGAAGACGGGCACGCCCGCCAGGATGCTGTCCCGCACCCGGCCCTCTCGACGGACAAGCCTCATCCCACGGCCTTCTCCGGGTCCTCCGTGTTTGAAGTTCCCGGACGTCCCGTCGAGAATGGCCCGCCACCCATCTCAGGCGACGAAAGGAAGGGGGAGGACGGAATGTACGTATCTCGCAAATCAGCGTGGGCCCGCACAGGCGCGACGCTGGCACTCGCGCTCGGTCTCACCGTGCTCGGTTGTTCCGACAAGGAGGGTGACGACGACCAGGACGAGGGGACGCCCGTCACGGCCACCCTCACGGGCCGGGTGACGTTCGACTCCGTCCCGGCCGTCTACACGCCGACGACGCGCCAGGGCTCGCTCGCCTTCAACCAGGTGAGCGTCAAGCCCGTGCGCAACGCCACGGTGCAGGTGCTCCGGGGCAGCACGGTGCTCGCCTCGGCGACCACCGACGACGACGGCCGCTACCAGCTCACCTTCACCGCCGGCGACCAGGCCAACGTGACGCTGGCCACGCTCGCCAAGACGACCACGCCGGACATCCAGGTGGAGGACAACACCGACGGCAACGCCATCTGGGCGGTGGTGACGCAAATCAAGGGCGGCACCACGAGCAAGGACCTGCACGCGGGCCACGGCTGGAACGGCTCCAGCTACACCGCCAACCAGCGCGTCGCGGCGCCCTTCGCCATCCTGGACGCCATGTACACCGCGTCCCACGCCTTCCTGGCGGAGCGCCCCGTGCCCTTCCCGCCGCTCAAGGTGAACTGGAGCCCGAACAACGCCCCGCAGAACGGCGACAAGGCCCGGGGCCAGATTGGCACCTCGCACTTCTCCCCCAACGAGAACGAGGTCTACGTGCTGGGCCTCGCGGGCGCGGACACCGACGAGTTCGACAGCCACGTCATCGTCCACGAGTGGGGGCACTTCTTCGAGGCCAACCTGTCGCGCGCCGACAACCCCGGTGGCCCGCACTCCTCCGGCGACGTGCTGGACCCGCGCATCGCCTTCGGCGAGGGCTACGGCAACGCGCTGTCCGGCATGCTCCTGCCCAGCTCCATCTACGTGGACACGCTCTGGAGCGGCACCCGGCTGGGCGCGTTCGGCTTCGACCTGGAGACGCCGCCGACGTCCACGGACGACCCGAACCCGGGCGTCTTCTCCGAGTTCAGCATCATGCGCTTCCTCTACGATTTGCACGACGAGTCGACGCTGTCGGAGACCCCGTTCGACCAGGTGTCCCTGAGCCTGGGCACGCTCTATGACGTGCTGGTGGGGCCGCAGCGCACCACGGAGGCGGTGACCACCGTCGGCTCCTTCATCCACGGCCTCAAGGCCCAGCCGGGCGTGGACGCCGCCGCGGTGGACCGGCTCGCGGCGCACTACAACATCGGCGCCATCCGCTCGGAGTGGGGCGAGGGGGACACGGACCTGTATGGCATGTACAAGTTCGTCACGGTGCCCTTCTCGGAGAACAACTTCTTCACCCGAGGCGAGCCCTTCAACCAGCGGCAGCAGAACCGGTACTACGTCTTCACCGGCAATGGCCGCAGGATGACCGTCTCCGCCGACTCCGTGGAGGACGTGAGCATCCTCGCCCTGCAGCAGGGCGCCACCGCGGGTGAGGCCGACCGCTTCACCACGGGCAAGGAGACCTTCGACTTCAACAGCCAGACCGACCGGCGCTACGTCCTGGTCACGACGGGCTGGGCCGACGAGGGCTCGGGCAACTACAACTACACCCTCTCCATCAGCAGCCAATGAGCGGACCTCTCACTCCTCCCGCGTTCCCAGGAGCACCCATGAATCGCATTGCCTCCGCGGTCCTCTCCGGCCTCCTGGCGCTGATGGCGCCCGTGGCCTGCACCTCTCCGGCGAAGAGCAGTACCCCGGCGGACAGCGCCGACCACCCGGGCTCCACCGCCAAGCTCAGCGCGCCCGTGGACGTGGGCGCCAAGGTGTCCGACACCAGCGCCACCGTCTCGCTGCGCTTCCAGGTCCCCGGCGAGGACGTCCGGGTGGAGGTCTCCGGCGTCGACGGGCTCCAGGTGACCAGCAGCACCTCACCTGTGACGGGCGTGAGCGTGGAGAAGGCGGCCGTCACGAACCTGGACGTGGCCTTCACGCCGGGCGCCGGACGCTCCCACCTGGTGGTGACGGTGAGCGGCATCTTCCAGGGCGTGCTCCTGACGAAGGTGGCCAGCTTCGCCGTCGGTCAGCCCACCGAGCAGCAGAAGGCGGACGGCTCCGTGGTGACGGATGACCAGGGCCAGCGCATCAAGATGATGCCCTCGTCGGACACGAAGTAGTCCACGACGCGGGCGGGTCCGAAGGACCCTGAAAAGAACCGCGGGGAGCGCGCCCCCTCGACGCGCTCCCCGCCGTATGAAGGACTGCGAGAATTCGTACTCCCGGTCCAGCGTGAGCGCGCCCCTCGGCGCACCCTCCGGAAGCCACGCCCCTCCCCAGGGGCGCCCCCTCAAAAGGTCCGAGGCGAGCCCCCCGGCGCGCCTCTTCCCCCCTCGAAC
>NZ_SRLW01000404.1:0-7246 GCF_006518215.1 Myxococcus sp. AB025B | reverse complement strand
AGGGGACGGGCTCTCCGAGCAACTGGAGCGCCTGTTCCTGCAGGGCGGTGGACTCGTCCGTGTCGTCCCGCCAGTCGAGCGCGGTGGCTTCCTCCAGGAGCAGGTCCGCTTCGCGCAGCACGGCGCCGTCTTCAAGCCGTTCACCTTCGCGAACAACGGCATCATCACGAACGTCGGGTCCTGGAACGCGAGCACCTCGCCCGGCTCCAGGAACGCGCGCAGCGCGCTGTCCAGCACGTCGTCCGAGCCACAGCCCGTCGTCACGCACCCGGCACCGACACCGAGCCGTGAAGCGAGGACGTCGCGCAGGTCGGGCGCGTAGCCTCGCGGGTAACGGGACAGTGACTCCGGACGGGACTCGCGCAGCACCCGCTCCGCCGCGGGAGGCACGCCGAAGAGGTTCGTGTTGTCGCTCAGGTCCACGCGACACGGCCGCTTCGGCGGTGAGTACAGGGGGATGTCCCGGAAGGACTCGCGCAGGGGAATCATGCGCCCCTCCAGGCTCGCGCGGCGTCGGCGTGCGCGAACAGCCCCTCGCTGTCGGCGAGCAGCCCCACGTCCTCCGCCAGCGCCTCGGAGGCCGCGCGCTCGACGCGCTGGTAGGTGGTCCACCGGTAGAAGTCGAGCAGGTTCAGGCCCGAGTACGCCCGCGCCAGCCCCGCCGTGGGCAGCACGTGGTTGGAGCCCGTCATGTAGTCGCCGTACGCCACCGACGAGCGCTCACCGAGGAAGACGGTGCCCGCGTTGCGCACCCTCGCCAGGTCCGCGGAGGGCGCGGCCGTGGCGAGCAACAGGTGCTCCGGCGCGAAGTCCGCCACGAACGGCCACGCCTCCTCCAGCGAGGCGACGCTCAGCACCGCGCCCCGGGAGCGCAGCGCCGCCGCGACGATCTCCTGCCGCTTCGCGTCCTCCGCCAGCCGACGCACCTGCTCCGCGACGGCCTCCGCCACCCCCTCACCGCGCGCCACCGTCACGCACGCGGCATCCGGGTCGTGCTCGGCCTGCGCCAACATCTCCCGCGCCACCGCCTCGGGGCTCGCCGTCTCGTCGGCGACGACGAGGATTTCACTCGGTCCCGCCGGCGCCTCGATGGCCACCGCGCCCACCACCTGGAGCTTGGCCTCCGCCACGTACGCGTTGCCCGGCCCGACGATGCGGTCCACCCGGGGCACGCTCTCCGTGCCGTACGCCATGGCCGCCACCGCGCCCGCGCCCCCCAACGCGAAGACCCGGTCCGCCCCCGCGAGCACCGCCGCCGCCAGCACGCTCGGGTGCGGCAGGCCATCCGGCCCCGGCGGCGAGCAGACGATGACCTCCCCCACTCCCGCCACCTTCGCGGGCACCACGCCCATCAACACGCTGCTCGGATACACCGCTCGCCCGCCGGGCGCGTACACGCCCACGCGGCCCAGCGGGTCGGGCCTGCGTCCCACCAACACCCCCGGCTCCGTCTCCACCTCCACCGCGCGAGGCTTCTGCGCCTCGTGGGCCCGAGCGATGTTGCGCGCCGCGCGCCCCAACGCCCGCGCCACCGAGGGCTCCAGCGACGCGAGCGCCTGCTCACACCGCGCCCGGGGCACCTCCAGCGAGGACAGCTCCGCCCGGTCGAACTGCCGCGCCATCTCGAACAGCGCCCAGTCCCCGTCCAGCCGGACCTTCGCGATGAGCTCCCGCACCCGCGCGGCGATGCGCGTGTCCACATCCCCACCGCGCTCCAACAACCGCTGACGGTCCTGACGCGAGAGGCTGGCCAGCGGCCCCCGGTACCGCAGGAACGAAGGAAGCGACATCATCACGCCACCAGCCTTTCGATGCGCGTGACCAGGATGCCCTCGCACCCCAGCGTCTTCAGCGCGTTGACGGTGCGGTAGATGGTCTTCGCCGGCACCACCGCGTGCACCGCGACGAACCGGCCTCCGTCCAGCACGTCCACCACCGTGGGACCGTTGAGTCCCGGCAGCACCTCACGCACCCGGGGCAGCTCGTCCTTCGGCACGTTCGCCATCAGGTAGCGCTTGCCCCGCGCCGCGAGCACCGAGCCGAGCGCGAGCTTCAGCTCCTCCAGCTTCCTCCGCGCCTCCGGCACGTTCGCCTGGCACGCCACCAGCCGCGCGCTGGACTCCAGCACGGTGGCCACCTCGCGCAGGCCGTTCATCTTCAACGTGGACCCGGTGGACGTCAGGTCCACGACGATGTCCGCGATGCCCAGGTGCGGCGCGATCTCCGCCGCGCCCGACACGGGCACCACCGTGACGCTCTGCCCCCGGCGCGCGAAGTAGTCCTGCGTCAGACGCGGGAAGCATGACGCGACGCGCATGCCGTCACGCACGTCGTTGGCGTGGCTGATTCCACTCTCCTCGCGCGCGGCCACCACCAGGCGGCAGCGCCCGAACTCCAGGTCCATCAGGTGCTCGAGCTCGCGGCCCGCCTCGTTCACCAGGTCCCAGCCGGTGACGCCCGCGTGCGCCGCGCCGTCCGCGACGAACTCCGGGATGTCCTGCGCGCGGACGAAGATGGCCTCGAACTCGCCGCCGAGCGACGCGGTGAGCGCGCGCTCGCCTCGGGCGCGGACCTCCAGGCCCGCATCGTTGAAAAGCTCACGGACCTCTTCGGAGAGGCGGCCTTTGTTGGGAAGAGCGATCTTCAGCAACATGGGTGGACCTGCGGGGGACTGCGGGGGAACGGTGGCCGCGCGGAAACGAAAAAAGGCCCGTCCGGGGGGGGACGGGCCTTCGGTCGCTGCGGCAGGTGCCGGGAGGGTGGTGCGTCTAGTGGCTCACCCAGGCATGCGCATGGCGAACGGTCCCGTCGGGGCCGAGCCGATGATGCGCATGATGGGGATGCACGGAAGAGAGACGCACGGCTCCATCAGTAATGGCAAAGGTGCCCCGCCGTCAACCCGGCCTGCGTCATGCCGCTTGCAAACCCTCGACGGGGCGAGCAGGAAGCAAGGCCATGCGAGTCTCGGACGTCATCATCGTGGGCGGGGGCATCATGGGCTGCGGCATCGCGCTGCGGCTGCGGCAGGCGGGCGTGCGCGTCACCGTCCTGGAGCGCTCCATCCCCGGCGCGGAGGCCAGCAGCGCCGCCGCGGGCATGCTCGCCCCCCAGATGGAGTCAGACGGTCCGGGCCCCTTCCTCGACCTGTGCCTGCGCAGCCGCGGCCTCTACCCCGCCTTCGCCGAGGAGCTGCGCGAGCTGTCCGGCGTGGACATCGCCTACCGGCCCTGCGGCATCCTCAAGGTCGCCTTCGCCGACACCGGCGTGCATCACCTGGAGGCCACCGTCCTGTGGCAGCGCGGCATGGGACTGCGCGCGGAGCTGCTCGATGGCGAGCAGGCCCGGGCGCTCGAGCCGAAGCTGTCCGCCAGGGCCGTGGCCGCCGCGCACTTCCCGGATGACCACCAGGTGGACAACCGGCTGCTGGTGCGCGCGCTGACGATGGCCGCCGCGCGCGTGGGCGCCGAGTTCCGGAGCGGCTACGTGCGCGGCATCGTCCACGAGGACGGCCGCGCGGTGGGCGTGGACCTGGATGGCGAGGTGCTGCGCGCGGACGCCATCGTCCTCGCCGCGGGCTCCTGGTCCTCCCTGGTCCAGGGCGCGGGCGTGGAGGCGAAGTCGGTGCGCCCCGCGCGCGGGCAGATGATCCAGCTCCAGACGCGCCTGCCGTTGCTGCAGCGCGTCCTCACCTCGGAGAAGGGCTACGTCGTGCCGCGCGCGGACGGGCGCGTCATCGCCGGCAGCACCATGGAGCTGGTGGGCTTCGACAAGCAGGTCACGGCGGCGGGGCTGGCGCGCATCCTCGACATGGCCCTGGAGCTGTGCCCGGAGCTGGGCTCGGCGCCCATCACGGAGACGTGGGCCGGCTTCCGTCCCTGGACGGAGGACAAGCGGCCCTACCTGGGCGAGGGGCCCACGCCCGGCCTCTTCCTCGCCACCGGCCACTTCCGCAACGGCATCCTCCTGGCCCCCATCACCGCGAAGCTCGTCGCCCAGGCCGTCCTCGGGGAGCGCACCACCCTGGACCTCGCCCCCTTCCGCCATGACCGGGGAGGCACCGGGGCCCGCGCCTGAACGCCTTGCATCCCACCTGCCCGATGGGCTCCGCCCGCCTGCCCGCTCTGCCTGCCAGGGTCGCCTTCTGGACCGCCGCACTGGACTGTCAACCTGCAAGTGGAGGAAGGTGGTAATTTCCCTGACTCATTCGCCATTGAAACCCGGAAACCTCTAGAATCTCCCGCCGTGGAAGCCATCCCCCCTGCACCACCCCGAATCCTCATCGTCGACGATGACGACTCCGTGCGAGACGTCATCTCGGTCCTCTTGCGTGAAGAGGGCTACAACTGCGTCGTCGCGAGCGGCGCCGAGATGGCGCTGGACGTGGCGGGCGAAGAGGACACCCCGCTCGTCATCAGCGACATGAAGATGCCGGGCAAGGACGGCCTCTGGCTCCTGGAGAACCTGCGGGAGCGACTGCCGGACACGTCCGTCATCATGCTCACCGGCTATGGGGACACGGAGTCCGCGGTGGACTGTCTGCGCCGTGGCGCGGTGGACTACCTGCTCAAGCCACCGAAGCTGACGGACCTCATCCGGGCCATCGAGCGGGCGCTCGCCAAGCGCCGCATCGAGATGGCCCGCAAGCGCTACCAGAAGAAGCTGGAGCGCAAGGTGCGAGATCGCACCGCGGAGCTTCGCAGCGCGCTGCACAACATCGCCAACACCTACCAGAACACGCTGCTGGCCCTGGTCGCCGCGCTGGACGCGCGCGAGCACGAGACGAGCGACCACTCGCAGCGCGTGGTCAGCTACACGTCCGCCATCGCCGGGCGCATGGGCATCCAGGGCAAGGAGCTGGAGGAGATCGGCCGCGGCGCGCTCCTGCACGACATCGGCAAGATTGGCGTGCCGGACGCGGTGCTGCTCAAGCCGGGCAAGCTGACGCCGGACGAGTGGCTGGAGATGCGCAAGCATCCGGAGATCGGCTTCCAGATGATCCAGGCCATCCCGTTCCTGTCCACGCCCTCCGCCATCGTGCTGTCGCACCAGGAGCGCTGGGATGGCGCGGGCTATCCGCGCAACCTGTCGCGGCAGGAGATCCACATCGGCGCGCGCATCTTCGCCGTGGCGGACACGCTGGACGCGATGACGAGCGACCGGCCGTACCGCAAGGGCACGACGTTCGCGAACGCCATCCAGGAGATCCGCCGCTGCGCGAACACGCAGTTCGACCCGGAGGTGGTGCGCGCGTTCCTCGACATCGGCGAGGAAGGGCTCATCCACATCAAGGAGGAGATGAAGAAGAAGAAGCTCCAGCTCCCCGTGGCGGAGCAGGAAGCGAACGAGGCCGAGGCGGAGCTCGCCCGCCTGACGGACCTGGACGACGAGCTGGAGAACGTCCCCGCCGCACCGCGCTCGGGGACGAGCGAGCCCACCGAGCCGAAGGTCGGCGTCATCCGCTCGGCGACAGGCAGTGAAGGCTGAGCCCGTCGTCGGGGAATGAGATGAACAGCCGCCAGCCGGCTGTTAAGAGGTCAGGCCGCCCGTGACGATGCCCGCCCTCCAGACGGATCCACTCGCTGCGCCCCTGCTGGACGCGCAGGGGCGCCGCATGACGTACCTGCGGCTGAGCATCACGGACCGCTGCAACTTCCGCTGCACGTACTGCTCTCCCGCGTCGTGGGGCGGGAAGAAGGACCTGCTCGACGCGCAGGAACTGGGGCGCATCGCCGCCCTCTTCGCGGCCCTGGGCATCCGCCGCGTGCGCCTCACCGGCGGCGAGCCGCTCATCCGCCCGGACATCCTGGAGGTGGCCCGGCGCATCTCCAGCATCCCCGGCATCCAGCACCTGGCCATCACCACCAACGCCAGCCATCTGGAGTCGCTGGCCGCGCCGCTGCGCGAGGCGGGCGTGGACCAGCTCAACATCAGCCTGGACACGCTGTCCGCGGAGACGTTCCGGCGCATCTCCAAGCAGGGCGACTTCGACGCGGTGCTGCGCGGCATCGACCGCGCGGCCCAGGTCGGCTACGGCTCGCTCAAGCTCAACGTGGTGGTGATGCGCGGGGTCAACGACCACGAGGCACGCGCGTTGGTGGAGTACGCGCACGCGCGGGGAATCACGCCGCGATTCATCGAGCTGATGCCCTTCGGCCAGGGCAAGCCCGTGCCCACCACGGAGCTCATCGAGCGGCTGCGCGGCGAGGGCCTCGAGCTGGCACCGGAGCCCGAGGAGACGGGCGCGGCCGCGGACTCCGTCACCTCCGGTCCCGCGCGGTACTGGCGCGCGCCGGGGGGCCGCGTGGGGTTCATCTCACCACTCACGCAGAACTTCTGCGGCGGCTGCAACCGCGTGCGCGTGGCCTCCAATGGGGACTTGAGGAGCTGCCTGGGAGGACGCGCGCAGGCGCCGCTGCACCAGCTCATCCGCGGAGGCGCCACCGACGTGGAGCTGGCGCGCGCCATCCGCGCGGCGCTGGGCGACAAGCCGGAGGGCCACCGCTTCACCGAGCCCGGCAACGGCGCCACGCTGCTGTCGATGATGGGCATCGGCGGCTGAAGCCGCACACCCCAGGAACACGACGGGCGGGCCCGCACGACTCGCGCAGGACCCGCCCGGTGCAACCGGAGCTCCCATGGGGAGCCCCGCGCGGGACTACTTCACCAACCGGATGGCGAACGGGTACCTGTACAGCTGACCCTCGTTCGCCTTGAGGCCGGCGATGATGGAGAACACCAGCGCCACCACGCCGACGATGGGCAGCAGCACGAAGCCGATGCCCACGCACAGGGTGATGGAGGCCACCACCGCCGCGATGAAGATGGTGATCTGGAAGTTCAGCGACTCCACCGAGTGCTCGCGGATGAAGGACGACTCCTTGCCCTTCGTCAGCATCAGCACCAGTGGAACGGCGAAGCCCAGTCCCACGAAGTTGCCCAGGATGGTGCCCATATGGGCAATCAGCGCCATCGTCTTCTCGTCCTGGGTCGGCATCGGCGTGCCGGTGATGTACGAACCCACTTGTTCCCGCGGCGGAGTCTCCATGAAGTCTCCCCTCCCGATCATCGAGGGCGCGAACGCCGCGCCCATGCCCACCTACCATGGCATGCACACACTCTGATTGTCACGTCTGGGACAGGTGAGGCACCGCGTCGTTTGACGCCCTCGATTCCGGGTTTCTTGCTCAGCGATACAACTCACTTCCCGCCTGCTTGAATTCCTCCCCCTTCGCCTCCATCCCCGCCC
>NZ_SRLW01000403.1:0-7253 GCF_006518215.1 Myxococcus sp. AB025B | reverse complement strand
CCCTCCAGCCCCGTCCGCCATGAAGCATCGCGTCGTGCCCCCAAACCACCTGCGCAGGCCCATGAAATTCCGAGGAAGCGTCGGGCAGGGTGGGGACCGGCGGCTGTCCGGTCGAGGGGCCCCCGGGTGCGAGATGACCAGCCGCATCTGGACGCGGGGCCCGCGCGTGGGCTCCAATCCACCGGGTGATGACCCAGGATGAAGTGGCGAAGGCGCTCTCGGACGTGGAGCTGGTGCCGTGCGCGGAGATGGCGCTGGCGGACGCGCGACGTCTGGTGGACGCATGTCTCGAAGCGGACGTCCCGGCGCTGGTGCACCGCGAGGCGTGCGCGAAGCCGGGCTGCAGCCCGAAGTTCCAGGTGCTGGTGCGCCCCGAGGACGGCGTGCGCGTGGCCACGCTGCTCCAGCAGCGCTGGATGGACAGCATCCAGCGCGAGGGCGTGCTGGCGCAGGGCGCCGCGCCCTTCGTGCTACCAGCGTCCGAGGAGGGCGAGCCCCCCTGCCCCGCCTGCGGCACCGTCGCGCCCCTGGTGGAGGGGGCGTGCGCCGACTGTGGTCTTCAGCTCGAGTAGCGAGCGGGCGGCGCCTGCGGCGCGAGCCCGAGCACCCTAACCTTCCCGGAGATGACCGGGACGGACTCCCCGAGCGCGGCCCCGCGCGGGGCAGCAGTGGAGGCACACGGATGGAAGTCAAAGGCGTGGCGTTCCTGGCACGACAGCAGATGACGGTGCAGGCGCACGGTGAGCAGGCGTGGCGGGACTTCCTGGCGGACATCAAGAAACGCGAGCCCGTCTTCTCCCTGCCCATCCTCCCGGTGACGCGCATCCCGGTGGAGGCGTTCCTCCGGTTCAACGAGGAATTGCTCCAGCGCTTCTATGGCGGGGACCAGGGCGTGTGGTGGCAGTTCGGCGTGAAGTCCGCCGAGTACGCGCTGGGCCAGGGGCAGCTCAAGGCGATGTTCAGCCCCGGTGACTTCCGCCGCTTCCTCTTCTTCACGCCCGGCATCTGGAAGGGCTACTTCACCGAGGGCGAGATGGAGGTGCTGCCGGGTCAGGGCTACACGGACCTGCACATCTTCAAGGTGCCCAAGCCGCACGTGTACTTCGAGCTGTCGGTGATGGGCTTCGCGGCGGGCGGCCTGACGTTCCTGGGCGCGAAGAACCTGAAGCACGAGGTGCTCAAGGGCTTCACGCGCAAGGACCCGGACGTGCTCTACCGCTTCAACGTGAGCTGAGCGCGGCGTCCGCCTCCGCGGTGGACGCGGACACGTCCAGGCGCAGGTCCGCCACCACCGGGTAGTGGTCGGACGCGTCCACGCGCAGCACGCGGCTGGCCACGGGCGTGAAGGCGTCACAGGCCAGCACGTAGTCGATGCGCAGCGTGGGCAGGAACAGGGGCAGGGGGTAGGTGCCCCGCGCTCCGCCCGTGGCGGCGACGACGTCCTTCATCTGCCGGCGCAGCAGGCGCAGCGGGTTCGAGTCCGGGTCGTCGTTGAGGTCGCCCATGAGCAGGTGGGGCCGCGTGTCCTTGGCGAGCAGGTTCGCCACGAACGCGCTCTGGCGCAGGCGCGCGCGGGCGTTGAAGGGCCGGCGGATGAGGTGCGTGAGGTAGACGCTCACCTCGCGGCCATCCACGTTCATCACCGCGTGGGCGAGCGTGCGCGGCTCGGCGCCCTGGGGGTTGGGCAGCGGGTATTGCGCGAGCGCCTCGAGCGGGAAGCGGGACAACAGCGCGATGCCGTACGCGCCGCCGTGGAGGTCCGTGGTGCGGAAGTGCGCGCGGTGGGACAGGCCGGTGAGGCGCGCGAGGGCCTCCACCTGGTCCACGCCGCCAGCGCGGGCCGAGCCGACGTCGACCTCCTGGAGCGCGACGACATCCGGCACGGAGGCGCGGATGACGCGGGCCACGCCGTCGAGGCCGCGGGCGCCGGACTGGATGTTGAAGGTCATCACCCGCAGCGTCCCGGGCTCGCGGTGCACGGCGGCCACGGGGACTTCGGGGGGGGGCAGACCAGGACCGGTCGCACACGCGAGCGGCCCCAGCATGAGCAGCATGGGGAGGAGGCGGAGGTGCATGGGGCGAAGGCGCGATGCTACGTCGCGCCGTCGTCCGTTGTCGCCCCGCCCTCCGGGGCCTGACCGACGGGCAGGCGGGCGGGCTACTCGTCGCGGCGGCGCAGACGCGCGCCCAGCAGCATCAGCGCCGCGCCGAGCAGGGGCGCGCCGCCGGCGGCGGAGCAGCCACCGCTGTCATCGTCGCCGCCGCCGTCGCCGCCACCATCACCGACCTTCACCTTGAGCTGGGTGCCAGCGGACGCGTCACCGGTGTCCTCGCCGTTGCCGTTGGTGGAGTTGCCGGCGCCGAACAGGGTGAGGGTGGTGCCGGTGGACGGGGCGACGACGCTGAAGGCGAAGCGCACGGAGCCGTCGGTGAAGGGCTTGGGCTGGGAGTGGGTGAGCTCGCCGGAGAGCTTCTTGGAGTCGGAGCCGCCGGCGGTGAGGGTGGCCTCGCCGTCCACGGCGACGTTGTAGCCACCGCGCACGCCGGGGCCGCCGGTGATGACCAGGGTGTAGCTGCCCGTCTGGCCCGGGTTGAGCGTGGCGGGGCCCTCGATGGTCACCGTGGGCGCGGTGCCCGAGCGCGAGTGGCAGCCGGAGGAGCAGGTCTGCCCGCTCTTGCCGCTGTAGTTGCTCTGGCCCGTGGCGTAGGCGAAGGCGGAGCCGGAGACGAGGCACGCGGCCAGGGCGGCGGCGACCTTGAGGGACGGAAGGAACGACTGCATGAGGCCTCCAGGTTGAGGAACCCGAGAAGGAAGGGGGAGACCTTCATACCGCGACGCGGCAACGCTTCCCAGCACTCGCCCGGGAGGGCCCACGTGACGGTTTCGTCGAGGGTTTCGCTCCCGCGCGAGGACTCCAGTCACTCGGTATCAGAGGTCCCGGCCGACACCTCGTAAGGGTGCGGCGTTCTGTCCTGGGCGCAGGTCACGGGTGATACGGATACCGCTCCACGCGCCCCTCGGGAGACACGGCGTACAGCTCGAACCAGTCGGTCTCGAGCGAGACACCGGGGCCGAAGCCAGGGCACCTGTCCACGCGCCGGTTGACCCGGACGAAGTACCAGCCGTCCTTCTGGGTGATGAGGACATCGAGGGCACGGGGCGAGAAGACACAGGAGCGTCCCGCATCCTTCGCGAAGCGTTGTTTCAGGACCTGCTCCAGCACGTCGTGCGCGGCGAGGACGGCGGGGCCATCGAGCGTGGCCAGGGGCGACAGTTCCTCCTGGGGCCAGGGGATGCTCACGCCGTCCGGGGTCCCCGCGTCCCGAGGGCCCGCGTCCACCTGGGGCACGAGCACGACGGGAGGAGAGACTCCCGCATCGCTCACACTCAGCGCAGGGATGGCGCCGCCTTGCGCCATCCAGGCGGCGAGCAGGAGGTAGAGCTGTGGCTTCGGCATGGAGCACCTCTATGGACGCGGCGTCGAAGAGCAGTCGGGCAGGACGCCCCGAGGCATGAACGAGTGGGTCGGACGCGGACGGCAGGTGGCCTCGAACCGCCAGCGACGAGCAGCAGCATCCCACGCGAAGACATCCCCCTCCTTGTTCCATTTGTAGAACCGGGGAGCAGCGCGGGACCCGGTCACGAGCCATCCCCACGCGGGAATCAACTGTCCGTTCGAATCGCGGGCCAGAACCCCACCGGGCGTGGTGCCATAGGCCACCATCACCCAGACCCCATCCTCTGTCCTGGCAAACGGCCAGACGGACAAGTCCTGTCCGCTGATGTTCGTGCCGCACGGATGGTTGTGGGCATAGCCGAAGACAGGCAACTCCCTTCCGAAGTCGACGTCGGCCACGCCACCGAAGGGCGGCAGGCAAGCGGCAGCAGCCCCCACGAGGTTCCGGATGGGCCAGGACACCCGCCAGTCCTCGGGAGTCCGATAGATGGCGAGGCAATACTCCGAAGCATCTGGACGTGGGCGTCCGCTGTTCGCATCGCACGCATCCACTGCTCCTGGCAGGGCCAATAGGGCCTCAAGGGCGGGAAGCACGAGGTCGTCCGGGATGCGAGCCTGCTCGGACACGACGACCGGAACCTCGGGCCAGGGACCTGGAGCGATGGCCAGTGCATCCTCGCCATCCCGTCTGGGCAGCTCGGAGTGGAGATAGTAGCGACGTCCGCTAGTGCACCCAGGAGCCGCGCCGAGCATGAGCAGGTAGGCGAGCACACCACACCACTTCCACCAGCTCACCGAAGCCTCCTTCAGGCGCGACCACGGCGGACAGACAGCCACCGCCCTAGCATGCATCAAGCGAGCGGAATGTCTGGACCTGTTTCGGAGCCGAGCCCTCACCTCCGGCGGGCCGTGCCCGTCAGGGTGACACACGGGGGAGGTCCGGAGCGACGGGGCCGTTGATTTCTGGGTGGCCCCAGCGTAGGCAACCGTCCTCTTTCCACGACTTTAGAAGGGTGCTCCGCACATGGCCGAGAAGCTCACGCCCCGCGAGAAGGGCTTTTCCGAGTGGTACGTCGACGTGGTCCAGAAGGCGAAGCTCGCCGACTACTCGGACGTGAAGGGCTGCATGGTCATCCGGCCCAACGGCTACGCCATCTGGGAGAACATGCAGCGCGTCCTGGACAAGATGTTCAAGGACCTGGGCCACAAGAACGCCTACTTCCCGCTGCTCATCCCCGAGAGCTACCTCAAGAAGGAGGCCGAGCACGTCGAGGGCTTCAACCCCCAACTCGCCGTCGTCACCCACGCGGGCGGCGCCAAGCTGGAGGAGCCCTACGTCATCCGGCCCACCTCCGAGACCATCATCAACCGCAGCTTCGCCAAGTGGATCCAGAGCTACCGCGACCTCCCCCTGCTGCTCAACCAGTGGGCCAACGTCATGCGCTGGGAGATGCGCACCCGCCTGTTCCTGCGCACCACCGAGTTCCTCTGGCAGGAAGGCCACACCTGTCATGAGACCGAGGAGGACGCGGAGAAGGAGACCCTCCAGATGCTGGAGGTCTACCGGACCTTCGCCGAGGACTACATGGCCATGCCCGTCATGACGGGCCGCAAGTCCGAGTCCGAGCGCTTCGCCGGCGCCCTGCGCACCTACAGCATCGAAGCCATGATGCAGGACAAGAAGGCCCTGCAGGCCGGCACCAGCCACAACCTGGGCCAGAACTTCGCCAAGGCCTTCGACACCAAGTTCCAGGGCCGCGACGGCCGCGAGCACTTCGTCTGGCAGACGTCCTGGGGCGTGTCCACGCGCCTCATCGGCGGCCTCATCATGACCCACTCGGATGACTCGGGCCTCATCGTCCCGCCGAGGCTCGCCGCCAACCACGTCGTCATCATCCCCATCTTCGGCAAGGCCACCGACGCGGAGAAGGCCCAGGTCCTGGAGAAGAGCCACGGACTCGCCGCCGACCTGCGCAAGGCGGGCCTGGGCGTCGTGGTGGACGACGACGACAGCAAGGGCCCGGGCTTCAAGTACTTCGAGCACGAGCTCACCGGCACCTGCGTGCGCATCGAAATTGGGCCCAAGGACCTGGCCAAGGGCACCTGCGTCATGGTGCGCCGCGACCTGAAGGTGAAGGAGTTCATCCCGCTCGGCGAGGCCGCCGCCAAGGCCCAGTCCATGCTGGACGCCATGCAGAAGGACCTGTTCCAGAAGGCCAAGGACTTCCGCGAGGCGCACACCTTCGAGGTCAACTCCTACGAGGAGATGAAGGAGAAGGCGGACGCGGGCTTCCTGCTCGCCCACTGGAACCTGGACCCCAAGGTGGAGGCGCGCATCAAGGAGGAGACCGGCCTGACCACGCGCAACCGGCCCTTCGCCCTCAAGCAGGAGCCGGGCAAGTGCATCGTCACCGGTGAGGACTCGCCGGGCCGCATCGTGTTCTCCAAGGCGTACTGAGCCGTCCCTTGTAGACACCGGGGGCCGTGGGAGGAGCCGTGTCGCTCCCCTCGCGGCCCTCGCGCTTTCTCAGCCCACCTCGCGCAGCGCCCGCCGTCCCGGGACGAACGTCGCCACCGGCTCCGTCTTGCCCGCGACGGGCAGCGTCGTGGCCGGCTCGAACGACAGCGAGGGGTCCGCCTCGCACGCGCGGCACGTGGCCTCCGACACCAGCATGGGCACGCCGACCTTCTTCGTCAGGCCCTCGATGCGGCTGGCCAGGTTCACCGCGTCGCCAATCACCGTGTACTCGCGCCGCTGCGCGCTGCCCACGTCCCCCACCACCACGCGCCCGGTGTGGATGCCGATGCCGATGCGCAGCGGTTCCTCTCCGCGCGCGACGCGCTCGGCGTTGAGCGCCTCCAGCGCCTCCAGCATCGCCAGTCCACACGCCACCGCGGAGCGCGGGTGCCCGGGCAAATCCAGCGGCGCGCCGAAGTACGCGAGGATGCCGTCGCCGATGAACTTGTCGAGCGTCCCGCCGTGGCGGAACACCACGTCCACCATGCGCGACAGGTACTCGTTGAGCAGCGCCACCACCTGGGGGCTCTCCATGCGCTCGGACATGGAGGTGAAGCCGCGGATGTCGGAGAACAGCAGCGTCACCTCGCGGTGCTCACCGCCCCCGGCCTCGGAGCCGTGCTGCGCAATCTGCCGCGCCACCTCCGGCGAGAAGTAGCGCCCCAGCCGCTCCAGGCGCATCTCCTCGCGCGCCACCTGCGTCACCAGCCCCAGCACCTGCCGGCCGATGAAGGACGCGGCCGCCGCGCCCAAGGACAGCACCAGCACCAGCCCCGGCAGGAACGCCTCCCACGCGAGGCCCGCCTGGAAAACCAGCGCGGCCTCCAGGCCGATGGCGAGCGCGGTGGCCAGCACGACGATGACGGGCGAGAGCGTCACCAGCGACACGAGCACCACCAGCACGATGTACACGCCCAACGTCAGCAGTGAAATCGGCACCGCGTTGTCGTTGTCCACCGCGCCGATGGCCAGCGACTGGAGGACGAAGATGGCGGGCATGTCCAGGAACGCGAGCCCGAGCGCCGGGCGGCGTCCCAACGAGGGCCACCTGCGCGCGCCGGCCCACAGCGCCACGGCCAGCACCAGGTAGGCGACGAGCACCGACGGCGGCACGCGCCACTCGAGCTGGAGCGCCATCCCCAGCCAGCACACCACGCCGACGGCGCGGACGCGGTTGAGCCACTCGCCGACCTGCGCGCGCCACCCGGCCAACCTGAGCCGCAGCGTATCCTCGACCTGGGAGAGCCTCCGCATGCCCCCGGCACGCTAGCCCACCC